>JAXDJY010000092.1:0-13688 GCA_034667445.1 Actinomycetota bacterium
CGTTGCGACCAGAACCGAAGGGTCCCTCCCTGTCCCCACACGATGTCGCCGCCCGGCATCCAGGACGGATGCGAGACCTCGGAACGGCGGTGCAACGTGGTCTCCCCTGCCGGGGTCTCGATGACGATATCGTCGCCGCCGGCGAGGTCTCGAACGTAGATCACGCCGAACCGTGGATCGCTCGCCACATGGCGGACCGGTCCGTCCTTGGCTGGGGCCGCCGCCAGAGCAACGTCCGGCCCTCCCGCCACCGCGAGATGTCCGTCTCGCGCGACGAGCACCCCCCGTCGCGACGCCGACAGGGCGTCGGCGATCGCTGGGGCGTTGGCGGCGCCCGCACACGGTGCGTGCGCGACCGGTGCGGGGACGCCGACGCCGACCGAGGCCGCCGCCGTACCGGCGGCGAGGAACCCGGTGATGATGGTCTTGATCGCCATTCGCTTCTCCTTAGTAGTCGGTGACGTACTGGAAGTGCATGGGATCGGGGCGGGACTTGAAGTTCAACCCCCAGAAGAAGTGATGGCCCGGATCGGAGCCCTTCCACACGTCGGGGATGTAGGTGCCGAAGTCGGTGCCGTTCGACCCTCGGCCGTCCCAGGAACGCCGTCCCATCGGGTTTCGGGCTGAGTTCGTGTCGACGGCCGCTCCCCATGCGTGCGTCGACCAGCTGGTGCTTCCGGAGATCTGCCGGCATGCGTAGCCGTACACGCCGTAGTCGACCGCGTTGTTGTGATGCTCCGAGTCGATCTCGCCACGGATGTTGTACTCGACGTTGCGCGCGATGTACGCGTTCACATAGATGTACCCACCGGATCCACGTCCGCCCTGCGACGGCCAATAGGAACGCGCGGCATTCGCGACGTCCGAGCACCGGGGACCGAACGTGTTGATGAGCTCCTGGAGACCGCTCGGGCGATGCGGGATGGCGTTGTGGCTCTGATCGTCGACCCATCCCGACGCCGAACCCGGCAGGAACACGACCAACCCGCCAGCCCACATGACCAACACGGCGACCGTTGCCCGCGATCGCCATCGCTTCCGTCGGTCCAACCGAACCACCTCCTGCTGCCCAGGGGGAGGTGGGAGGACCGCTGAGACTAGATCTGCGCCCGGTGCTGCACCGTGACGTCGATCACAGCTGGGCGGAGGGTGCGAGGCGCCACTCGCGGAACCGATCCCGCGAACGTCTCGCTTCGATCGCCGACAGGAACACCAGCGTCATCGGTTGTCCGGATGCGACCTCGACCATCAGCACGAAGGAGCCGGCGACGTCGGGCCGCAGCTCCTCCTCGGAATGCAGGACATCCTCCGGAACCTGCTGGTGATCGCCATCGAAGACCTCAGCACCGGTTACCGCCGCGCGCGCGACGCGGCCGTATTCGACATCGACGTCCGCGGCAGGTTCCGCGGGGATGACGACGAACTCACCATCGGTCACGACCGCAAGCGCGGGAGTCAGGAAGGCGCCGAGCAGACCGACGCTGGTGATGACCAACCCGCATGGGAACATCGCGCGGGAGCCCAACCGGTCGAGGCGGCGCGAGCGAGCTACACGCAGAGCTTGTTGTGCCTGGATGTCCGCATATCCCGGTGCCCCGCGCTGGAACTGGGCGGAGCGGGCCGAGTCGAACGCCGCGTCGGGCCGGAACAAGAGGTTCTCCATGAAGGGAACCTACCCCAGTTGCGGCGAGGAGCGCTATGTGCTCGCGCTGTCGGCCGAGCCAATCACCGCCTGGCCGGCGGCGAGGCGAGCGGTCTCCACCCGGAACGGCGAGCAACTCACGTAGTCCAGACCCAGCTCGTGGCAGAACACGACGCTGGCAGGGTCACCGCCGTGCTCACCGCAGATCCCAAGGTGCAGAGACGGGTTGGCGGCCCGGCCCTCGTCGGTCGCGATCTGCATCAACCGACCGACCCCCGGGCGATCCACCGTCACGAACGGGTTCGCGGGAACGAGCTTGCGTTCCTCATACATCGCAACGAACTTCCCGATATCGTCCCTGCTGAAGCCGAACGCCGTCTGCGTGAGGTCGTTGGTGCCGAAGGAGAAGAAGTCGGCCGAGGCGGCGATCTCCCCGGCAGTCACCGCCGCGCGCGGCAGTTCGATCATCGTTCCCCACTCCAGGTGCGCGAGCGTGATGCCCTCCCGCGCTTGGACCTCACGGGCGACGGGTTCGAGTTCGTCCCGCATCTGCTGCAGTTCGGGTCTGGTTGCGACCAGCGGGATCATGATCTCGACCCTTGGCTCACCGCCGGACTTCTCTACCTGGCAGGCCGCCTCCACGATCGCCCGCACCTGCATCGCGTAGAGACCGGGTTTGACGATGCCGAGCCGGACACCGCGCAGACCGAGCATCGGGTTCATCTCGTGAAGCTCGTCGACCTTCTGGAGGACCCGCTTCTGCTCGGTTACGTCCTCGCCGCGCGAGGTGGCGAGCGCGACCTCCACCGCGAGCTCCACCTGATCGGGAAGGAACTCGTGCAAGGGGGGATCCAAGAGCCGGACCGTCACGGGCAGCCCGCTCATCGCGGTGAAGATGCCGACGAAATCGTTCTTCTGGAGCGGCCCGAGGATGTCGTAGGCGGCTTGCTCCTCGGCCGGCGTCTCGGCGAAGATCATCTGCCGAACGGCCAGCACCCGCTCCTCCCCCAGGAACATGTGCTCCGTTCGGCACAGCCCGATCCCCTCGGCTCCCCGCTCGCGGGCGTTCGTCGCTTGGTCGGGCGTATCGGCGTTGGCGCGGACGCGAAGATGCCGGCGATCGTCGGCGTGGGCCATCAACCTGGCGAACGCGCGCCACAACGGCTGGCGGCGCGCATCGTCGTCGCCCTGGCGTGCCTTCTCCAGCAGGGACTCCTGGAGCGGCAGTTCCCCCAGGTAGACGTTCCCGGTGAAGCCGTCGATAGTGAGGACGTCGCCCTCCGACACCGTGTTCCCGTCCGCGACGAATGTTCCTGTGCCCGACCGGAGCTTGATGGCGTCGGCGCCGCACACCGCCGGGATACCCTCTCCGCGCGCGACCACCGCGGCATGGGAGTTGGTCCCGCCGGCGCTGGTAAGGATCCCCTGCGCCGCGATCATGCCATGGTAGTCGTCGGGCGTGGTCTCGCGCCGGACCAGGATCACCTTCTCGCCTCGGGCGGCCCACTCGACGGCGTCGTCCGCGCTGAACACGACGCGCCCCGTCGCGGCGCCGGGCGAGGCATTCAACCCGCGCGCGATCGGCGACACGCCGCTCGCATCGACCCGTCGCTTGAACAATTCCTCGAGCCGGTTGGCATCCACGCGAAGGAGCGCGGTGTCGGCGTCGATGAGCCCTTCGTCCCGCATGTCGTTCGCGATCACCCATTCGCCGAAGGCGGTGCGCTTGCCCACGCGGGTCTGGAGGATCCAGAGCTTGCCTTTCTCGATGGTGAACTCGATATCGCACATGTCGGCGAAGTGATCCTCAAGCGTGGTCATCACGCCGCGGAGCGACGCATACGAGGTGGGGTCGATCTTCTCCAGGTCGGTCAGCGGCAACGTATTACGGATACCCGCGACCACATCCTCGCCCTGCGCGTTCGCCAGATAGTCGCCGTAGGGCACCTTCGCGCCGTTCGCCGGGTCACGGGTGAAGGCGACGCCGGTGCCGGAGTCCTCGCCCCTGTTCCCGAAGACCATAGCCTGCACGTTAACGGCCGTTCCGAGCGAATCACTGATCTTGTTCTGGCGGCGGTAGTCGATCGCGCGCTTGCCGTTCCAACTCCTGAACACGGCCTCCACCGCCAGTCGCATCTGCTCGCGTGGCTCGATTGGGAACGTGCTACCGGTGTGCTCCTGATAGATCCGGAGGAACTCGACACCGAGTGCAGTCAGATCGTCGCCGTCCAGGTCGGTGTCTGACGCGCCCTCGCCCTTGCGCTCCTTCGCCTGATCGAGCGCCTGTTCGAACGCATCGCCGGGCACGTCCATGACGATCTTCCCGAACATCTGGATGAATCGCCGGTACGCGTCGCGAGCGAACCGCTGATCTCCCTCCGACTGCGCGGCCAAACCCTTGAGGGACTCTTCGTTCAGCCCCAGATTGAGGACCGTGTCCATCATCCCGGGCATCGAGAACTTCGCGCCGGATCGAACGCTCACCAGGAGCGGATCCGACGCATCGCCGAGCCGCTTGCCCATCGAGGCCTCCAACGTGGCGACGTGGACGTCGATCTCGTCCATCAGCCCTGGTGGGAATCCCCCTTGGTCGAGGTAGGCGAGACAGGCTTCGGTCGAGACGGTGAACCCATGTGGCACGGGGAGCCCCATGTTGGTCATCTCGGCGAGGTTGGCGCCCTTGCCGCCGAGCAGATCCTTCATCGTGGTGTTGCCCTCATGGAAGTCGTAGACGAACTTGGTCACCGCATGCCTCCGGACGTTGGGTCGAGGTCGGAAGCCGTCAGTCTACGAACTCGAGCGCTGCCTCAGGGGCCGACTCAGTCGGTCGTCACGCTGGCGGCCACCTGGTCGGGGCGGCCCTCCGCCTCGATGCGACCGTCCCGCATGATGATGGCGCGATCGGCCCGCTGCAGCACCCATGGATCGTGCGTGGCGATGAGCACCGTCCCTCCACGAAGGGCGACGTCGTGCAGCGCCTCCAACACGAGGCTCCCCGAGCGTTCGTCGAGCTCGGCGGTCGGTTCGTCTGCGAGAACGACCTGCTGCCCGTTCGCGATCGCCCGGGCAACGGCGACCCGCTGTTGCTGGCCGGCAGACAGCTCGTTGAGGCGGTGGTCGAGCCGCCCTCCCAGCCCGAACCGATCGAGCCACTCGGTCGCGGTTTCGACGGCCACCTGGGGTCGAGTTCCGGCCATGAGTAGCGGCAGGACCACATTCTCCAAAGCTGAGAGCGAGGGGAAGAGCCCGAACCCTTGGAAGATGACGCCGAACCGGGTCGCCCGCAGCCTCGCGAGTTCGGCTTCAGGGATCTCCGCGAGCGGGCGACCTTCCCAGCTGACCCGACCTGCGTCGGGTTGGTCGAGCCCGGCGAGCAGTCCCATGAGCGTGCTCTTGCCCGAACCCGACGGACCCATCAAGACGACGAGTTCACCCGCGGCCACCGACAGCGACACGTCGGCGAGCGCGATCACCGCCGCAGCGCGGCCGTAGGTCCGCCCGAGTCCGGTCGCAGAGAGGACGGCGTCCCCGTCTGACCCGGCCTCCTCGGACACCGCGGACCCCGGAACGGTGGCGGGATCTGCCGGGGGCGGGCTGGAGCCGGGTCGGAGGCGGATCTCGTCGTTCTCGAGTTCGACCTCAACGTCGGTGGACAGCAGGCCCAGCGCGGCAGCGCGGGGAGGCAGGGTGAGCTGTCCCCGATGGTCCACCCGCGCGGTGCCGCCCGACACGCGGAGCCTGCCGTCGATGAGCCGGTATGCCATATCGGCAGCCGCCGATGCCACGAGGTCGTGCGTCGCCATCACGACCGTCGTGCTCTGGTCCTCGCACGCCTCGCGCAGCAACTGGACGACGACCCTGGCGCCGAGGGTGTCGATCTCAGCGGTCGGCTCATCGGCCAGAACGACAGAGGGGCGATTGGCGAGCGCCACGGCGAGCGCGACACGCTGCTGTTCACCCCCCGAGAGCGCCTGCGGCAGGAAGGTCGCGCGGGCCGCAAGGCCCAGCCGGTCGAGAAGTTCGGTCGATCTGTCCCGGCATCCTGCGGCGCCGACGCCCGAGAGGATCAGGGGAAGTTCCACGTTCTGCGCCGCCGTCAGGTACGGGACGAGGTTCTTCGCCGCGCCCTGCCAGAGGAACCCGATCTTCTCCCGGCGAAAGGCCGAGCGTTCCCGATCGTCGAGGAGTTGGATGTCGCGGCCGTCCACCCACACCGTGCCGGCGGTGGGGATCTCCACCCCGCCGATGAGGTTGAGGATGCTGGACTTGCCGGCGCCACTCGGGCCGACGATCGCGGTGAAGCTCCCTTCGGGGATCCGGAGCGTCACCCCGCCCAGCGCCGCCACCCCCGTCGTCGCGACCCGGTGCATCTTGTAGACGCGGTCCAGGTAGATATACGGATCGGAGGCGATCACTCGGGTTCCCCCCGGAGTTCGGCCGATGACGCGCTCGCCCGCATCTGCTTGCCGGCCGAGAGCAGGCCGAGGACCAGGGTTGCGAGGGCGGCACCCGCCGCCAGCGCCACACTCACGCGATCGATGACGAGCACCGACAAGCCCGTGCCTGCCACCGGAGGTGCAACGTATGCCAGCACGACGTGGAGCAGAACGGTGCCCACCGCGGCGCCCACGATGAACGCGGGCACAAGGATGAGCCCGTACTCCCCCGCAAGCGCGATCATCGCGTGTGATGCGCGCCCACCCAGCGCGCGCAGCGACGAAAGCTCGTACCTTCGCCGCTGGGCGCCGAAGAACAGGGCGAGCGAGAGCGCCATGACGGCGAGGACCGCGCCGGCGACACCGGCGGCGAACTCCATCCCGAGGGCGAGGTTCTGCGGGCTCGTGGCCAACCTCGCCTCGATGTCCGCGGCCCGCGACACGAGCCCGACCTCGAACCCCGCGCGCCGAACGTCCGACGTGGGATCCCTCGGACCCATCCCGAGCACTTCGAACACCCCTCCGTTCGGCGGCCGGAGGATCTGTTCGAAACGCTCGAGGAGCCCGTCGATCGGCACGATCACCGGCGCGCTTCCTCGGCCGATGGTGGGGAATGCGGTGAGAGAGCCCACCGGATGGATGGTGAACCCCACCGACCCCACCCGCAGGCCGACCGGTGAACCGGCGCCGGCGGCGCCAACGCGGACGATCGCAGGCAACGGCGGATCCGTCGGGGCGACGCCGCCGAT
This sequence comes from Actinomycetota bacterium, assembly GCA_034667445.1. Taxonomy (GTDB): domain Bacteria; phylum Actinomycetota; class UBA4738; order UBA4738; family HRBIN12; genus JANXVR01. Next base: position 6,828 of record JAXDJY010000092.1, read on the forward strand.
GGGGCCTCCCCCCGCGACCCGGAACGTCGCCTCCAACCCGCCGGAGGGCGCGGCGTCCGTGGAGACGATGAGCCCGGTGGCCTGCAGACCCCCCCATCCCTCGAGCGGTTCGTCGACCGCACCGCTCGAGCCCGCGCCGAGGAGGCTGACGCGATCGAACGTCACGGAGAAGTGGCCGGCTCGCACCAGCGAGGGCGGTGCCTGGGCGGGCGCCGCGAGCATGACCGAGAGCGCGCGGACGGCGCCGTCGGTAGTGGTCCGATAGGTCTGCTGCCCGGCGACGAGCGACCCGAGGTCCGAGTCCTTCACGGATCCATCCGGAAAGGTGAGCGGCACCCAGATGTGCACACCGGCCGGGGCGGGTGCTGGGGTCGTGACCTCGATCTCCAGGGTCGAGACTCCGGGCTGGATGGGAAATCCGATCGGCGCAGGCACCAGACGCCCGAGCAGATCCGGCAGCGGATCTACCGAATCCTCCGGACGCCACCAGCCCCCTTCGGGGTAGGTCTGAGGATCCACGCCGACGACGGTCGCGAACGCGAACCGCGGATCGTCCGAGATGTTGACCGGACCCTTGAATCCGAGCGTCGTGCGGCCGGGCAGTGCCTCGACCGCCCGAAGTTCGTCCGCGGGAGGCGGCACCAGGAACCGCCAGTCCGCACCGACGTTGGCGCGCGCGGCGTTCGTGTTGTGCGTGAGCACGGTCGATCGCAAGGAGGCCGAGAACGAGAACAGCCCTATCGAGAGCACGAGCAGCAGCATGAGCGCCATATCTGCGGACGAGCGAGAGAGACGGTGGATCGCGAGGAACGCGGACGGAGACCCCGTTCGGTCGGCGGCGCGTTCCCCCCACCCATAGGCCCAGAAGAACAGCCGAACGGCGAAGAGACTCCCGCCGAGGAGCAACAGGGTCGGCGCAACGAGAACCAGCGGATCCAGGTCTGATCCCGACGTTTGGATCCCGCGGCGGCGAAGTTCGGCCAACGCGAGGGTTCCGAGGGCGAGCGGAAGGACCTCGGAGGGCGATCGAAGCCATGCCGGGCGTCGTTCGCGGGAGACCTCGCGGCGCTCGTCGAGCACGCTGCGGCGGATGTGCGGCAGCGCGAGCACGAGCACCACGGACGCCCCGACCGCGATCCCGGCGAGGCCGATGAGTTCGGCCGATCCGCTGACGGCGAGGTCGAACGGAGCGCCGGGCGCACCCGGCCCGTGCGCTCCCCGTGCCATCGTCGCCAGCACCAGGCCGATCCCCAACGACAACACCCACCCGATCGCACCCGCGATGAGGAGCTCAGCCGCTTGGAGGCCGACCAGGAACCCCGTTCGGGCGCCCCTGGTCTTCAGGATGGAAAGCTCGAAGGCCTGGCGCCGGAGTTTCAGCGACCCCACGCCGATCGACATACCGAGTCCGACCATCGCGATCTGCAACACGACCAGGTAGATAGGAGCACGGCTCTGCGTGATGTCGTGCCGAACCCCGTCGATCAACGTGTACAGGTTGGAGGACACGCTCGCCGACAGCGCCCCGCTGATCGCGGTCGCCGTACGGCGCTCCTGCTCGGCGATGTGGGTGAGCCCGGTGAGGCTCGCGCCGCGAACGTCGGGCTTCGCGTCCCACGCGATCTGGAGTCCGCTGGACTGTCCCGCCTTCCCGACGATGGAATCGAAGCCCGACGTGGTGGTGAGGATGGGGAGCGTTGACACGTCGGCGGCCGCAGACGTCGCACTGACGATGAGCGGGCTCGTCGAGGGGATGGCCGCATAGATCCCGCTGACGCGAACCGTCACCGGTGCGTCATAGGTTACCGAGATGGGGTCACCCGGACCGACGCGGAGTCCCGACGCGATCGACTGGGGGAGCAAGACATCGGTCGAGGACGCGGGGTAGGCGCCATCCGTCAGGGCGACGCCCGGGATCAGACCGTCCCGGTAGACGAGCGCGGTACGCCCCGATCCATCCGCCGACCGAACGCTGAACACGCTCGACCGTTCTTGGAAGGCGACGGACGCAACCGGCATGCCGCCGAGGAGGCTTCGGACCTGGGTGTTGGCGCCGGCGATGTCGAAGGATGGAGGGGTGGTGAAGGTGGCGGTGAGGTCTCTGATCAGGGGCAGGGTGTGTTCAACGTAGCCGTAGACGATCGCCTGCTCTGCGCCGGCGGCATAGATCGGAGCCGCCACGAGGACCCCGCCGGTGAACGCGAAGGTCGCCACCATGGTGGCTGCGAGCGAACGCTGCGCGAAGCTCCTCTTGAGCGCGAGCCGCAGCAACCCCATCGGCGCAGTATGGCCCACGCTGCCTGGGGAAGGTTATCGGCCGACGGCGGCGCGGATCTTCGCGAGCGTGGCGCCGTCGCTCGCGAAGTACACATCGACACTGGCGTGGAGCGTCGGCACCACGGCGGCATCGGCTTGGGAGCCGGCTCGGAGCCAGTCTCCCATCGCGTTCGCGAACTGCTTCGCATCAGCATCCGTGTCCCACGTCGTCCTCAGCACGACAGCAGTGTGGGGACCGTCGCTCCAGGCCCGGTACATGCTGCCGCCCCATCCCGCCGCGGCAGTGTCCGACTCGGCAACGGGAAGACGGAGGTGGAGCATCAGTTGCAGCCACTCCTCGCCCACCGGCATCACGTCGATGTCCTTCCAGCCGGAGCCCAGTGCTGGTGCGAGTTCGGGGATATCCACCGGGTCGGGAACATCTGAGGGGTAGGCGCTCGGATGGATGATCTGCTCGGTGGAGACGGGAAGATCGGTGAGGACGTGGTCGACCGCCTTCGTCCCTCCTGCGACTTCGATCGCGGTGATGAACCGCTCACCTTCGGTGTAGGACCACAGCTGCAACTGGCTGACGAACGGAGGGACGCCGGCAGGGATGCCACCCCCGGTGTCGCCGAGCCCCGCGGAGGATGGATGGGCGAGGATCACCTGTCGCGCGACGTACTGAGCGTTCCCTTCGACGGCACCGACGGCAGCTGCGAAGGCTTCGTCCTGGCAGTGCTTGATCAGCGGGTCGAGCCGCGACAACCCGAAGTGTTGGTCGTCGATGGCGTGGGTGAGTTCGTGCGCGAGGATGTAGTGCTCGGACGTCGTGAGTGCCGGATCGGAGTCGGAGATCACCACCAGCGCACCGGTTGCCGGATCGTAGTAGCCGACGACCTGCCCGGAGCCGAACGCCAGCAGCGCCGCGCGGAGATCCGAGGTGGGTGGGATCACCCCGATGGTTCGCCACGCCTGCGTCCGCCGGGCATAGAGCGCGACGGGATACTCCCCTTGGAAGGACTTCCTCACGCGCGCAGCCATCGTTGCCGCTGAGATCTGTTCCACCCGGACCGGATGGTCGTAGGTGAGGCCCCTAGCCTGCTCCACCTGATGCTCGACGGCGAGGATCGGGGGCGGGATCGGCCCTTCGCCCGGTGGCTTGCCGCCCGTCGTGGTCGTCGCTGGAACGCAGAGCTTTGCCATCTCGGCCGCCGCTGAGCCCGGGCCGGTCGGGACCGACGTCCGGTGGGGCACCGGCGACCCCACGGGTCCGTCCGGTGGCGATCCGGAGAGAGGGTTCGGAGCGGTGCACGCGGCAACCGCCGAGACCGCGAGGAGCAGCCCCGCGACGGAGCGACGCCGACGGGTCACGACCGCCGGCCGCGGAACAAACTCCCCACCGCCAGGAGGATGGCGAGGACCGAGAAACCCACGGAGAGCCAAAGGGTCCCTGTGGTCTTCAGGAACCCCTTCAACGCGACGGCGAGGATGACCCCGGCCGCGAGCATGCAGATGAAGGCGACCGCGTAGACGCTGATGCCGAGGCCGGGACCACCGCCTCTGCTCCGATGCGCGCCGTTCGTCCGTTCCCTCACATGCGCTCCTTCAGGTAGGCGACCAGGTTCCCGACCGGGAGACGCTCCTGGCTCATCGTGTCGCGCTCGCGGACGGTGACCTGGGCATCCTCCAATGTGTCGAAGTCAACCGTCACGCAGAACGGCGTCCCCACTTCATCCTGTCGACGGTACCGGCGGCCGATGGCGCCGGCGTCGTCGTACTGCGTCATCCATGCCACCTTGACCAGATCGTGGATGCGTCGGGCCTCCGGTACAAGCGTGTCCTTCCGGGAGAGGGGCAGCACCGCAACCTTGACGGGTGCGATCGAGGGATCGAGTCCGAGGACCGTTCGTTTGTCGGTATCGCCCTTGGCAGTCGGCGCCTCCTCGACGCGGTAGGCGTCACAGAGGCACGCGAGCAGCATCCGATCCAGTCCGATCGCGGTTTCCACCACGTATGGGACGTACCGCTGCTCCGACTCTTGATCGAAATAGGAGAGATCTTGGCCGCTCGCCTGTTGGTGCGCGGCGAGGTCGAAATCGGTCCGGTTGTGCACCCCTTCCAGCTCCGACCATCCGAAGGGGAAGTCATATTCGATGTCGGTCGCACGCTTCGCGTAGTGCGCCAATTCGTCGGGCTCATGGTCGTGGAAGCGAAGCCGGTCCTTCGACAATCCGAGGTCGGAGCACCACGCCATCCGCTGTTCCTTCCAATGCTCGAACCACTCGTCGTCGGTTCCGGGCTTCACGAAGAACTCCATCTCCATCTGCTCGAACTCCCTGGTTCGGAAGATGAAGTTGCCCGGCGTGATCTCATTCCTGAAGGACTTCCCGATCTGGGCGATACCGAACGGGATCTTGCGGCGTGCGACGGTCTGCACCGTGGTGAAGTCGACGAACATCCCCTGGGCGGTCTCGGGACGCAGGTACGCGACCGCGGCCTCGTCCTCGACTGGGCCCAGCTGGGTCTTGAACATGAGGTTGAACTGCTTGGCCTCTCCGAACGTCGTCGCCCCGCAAGACGGGCAGACCGGTAATCCCGCATCGTTGGTTTCCAGGTGATCGGCCCTGAAGCGCCGGTGACAGGTCCCGCACTCCACCAAGGGGTCGGAGAACCCGGCGACATGTCCGCTCGCCTGCCACACGAGTGGCGACATGATGATCGCCGCCTCCAGCCCGACCACGTCGTCGCGGAGCTGGACCATGCTCCGCCACCAAGCGGCCCGGATGTTGCGGCGGAGCTCAACCCCCAGCGGCCCATAGTCCCAGCTCGAGCGCAACCCGCCGTAGATCTCGGATGACTGAAAGGCGATCCCCCGCCGTTTGGCGAGCGCAGTGATCTCGTCGATGAGGTCGGCCACGGGCCGTTCGGCTCCTTTCCCAGCCGCTGGCTGCGGCCGCTGGCGTGCTCCCATGCTACCGGCGCCCGTCCACCCGCCGGTACCCATCACCGAACCTCCACACGCAGTACCGCGATCGCCGAATGCTCGTAACCGCAGGTCAAGACGCATACCGCAGCCGTCGATACTTCCGGTATGGGTGGAGAGGTGGCTGGATCACGCAGATGTCCGAGTTGCAACGGCAGCGTTGCCTACGGGGTCACCTGGTGCGGCCAGTGCTTCGCATCGGTGCCACCAGACGAACCGACGACCGTGACCGGGCTCCAGGCCAGGCTCCGACCACAGGCCCCGCCGGTTGCCGACGTCATCGAGCCACAGCGGTTCTCCCGCTGGGGTTCTAGCGCGACGAGTTTCGGCCCGGTCGGACGGATACTCCTGAGCATCGGGCTGGTCATCGGCTTGATCATCGGGTTCCCGTTGAGCCTCGGGGGCGTTTCACTCATCGTCGGTGACGTCCCCTCGCAGGGATTCCTCGCCATCTATCTCTTCGTCGCGATACCGGGCGGGATCTGGTGCGCGACGCGCATCTGGCGAGCCGTTCGGGTCGCCTGATGCCCGCCCCCCGGAAGTGCCGCAACTGCGGAGGTGGTCTCCTGCCGTCGGTCCGGTGGTGTTCACGGTGCCTGGAGCCGGTCAGCGAGTTCAGTCCTCGACACTACGAGGGGTTCCACGTTGCCGAGGACCACCACCAGGATCGTGATCGCGCAGGGCACTGGAGCCGGTGGGACAAGAGCGCGACCACGATGGGCCCGCGGGGTCGTGTCGGCGCAACCACTGCGATCGCGCTCTGGTTGGTGTGCGGGTTCTTCTTCGAGTTCCTGCTTGTGTGGCTCTGCCAGCTCGTGCTGTTGAGCTGGGTCCTGGTCGGCGTGTGGAGGAAGGGATGGTCCATCCCCGACGCCCCGGACGAGCCCCGCGTGTGGCTCACACCAGCGGAGCGACGATCACTCGTACCCCGGTACGCGGACTGGCGCGCTGCCACCACGCGAACGAAGGTTCTTCTCATCCTCTCGATCGTTCTAGCCGCCGCGTTCTGGCGAGTGTGGTCCACCGGCGATCACATACGGCAAGGGGTCATGGCCATCGTCCTCACTATCTCCATCGGCGTTCCGGTCCTGTACCGGTTGGCCAAACCGATGTAGTCAGTCTTCGGCGACGCCTCCGAAGCGGCGCGAACGCTTCTGATAGTCGCGGATGGCTTCGTAGAGATGCTCGCGACTGAAGTCGGGCCACAGCACCGGCGTGAACCACAGCTCGGCGTAGGCCGCCTCCCAGAGCAGGAAGTTCGAGGTGCGCTGCTCTCCACTCGTGCGTATGAGCAGGTCGGGGTCCGGCATGTCCGGGTAGTAGAGCCGCTGCGTGATGGCTTTGTCGCTGAGCGATTCGATGCGGATCTTCTTCTTCTGGTGCTCGCGCATGATCTGCTTCACGGCATCAACGATCTCCGCTCGCCCGCCGTAGTTGAAGGCGATGGTGAGCGTCATCCCGGTGTTATTGCGGGTGAGTTCTTCGGCGTCGCGGATCTCCCGCATCACCGATCGTGGGACGCGCCAGTCCCGCCGCCCCGTGAACCGGATCCGAACGTTCAGCTCGTGGAAGCGGTCCCGGCGCTTGCGAAGGAGGTTCCGATTGAAGTTCATGAGGTA
>JAXDJY010000093.1:0-3175 GCA_034667445.1 Actinomycetota bacterium
GTGCCGATGGTGCCCGGCACCGATCCGGCGGCGGCGAACACCGAACCCATGAGATAGGTGGAGGTCGTCTTCCCGTTGGTCCCGGTGAACCCCGTGATGGTCAAGGAACGGGCCGGGTGACCGAAGATCTCTGCGGCGATGGGCCCGGCCGCAGCCCGCACGTCCGGCACCAGGAGTTGCGGCACCTCGGCAGCGTCCAGTCGACGATCGACCACGAGTGCGATGGCGCCGGCAGCAACCGCCGCGCCGGCGAAGTCGTGGCCGTCTGCCTGCTCCCCACGGATACAGAAGAAGACCGAACCGGGCCGAACCTCCCGCGAATCACACGATGCGTCCTGGACGCGGACGGCGGGGTCGCCCAACAGGGCGACGCCGCGCACCGCGGCCGCCAGATCACCCAAAGTAGGAGCGGTTGGAACCACGGGTTCCGAGCTTACCGTCGGCCCGCCGCACGGGCCGGGAGGACTCACGGGTGCAGTGCGCTGGGCGGCAGCGGCACCGGTGCACCGGGCGCGATCCCCAATCGGTGGATCGCGTATCGCGCCACCTGTTGGAACAGCGGGGCAGCCGCTACCCCGCCGTAGACGGTGCTCGGCCGGTCGATGATCGCCGCGACTACCACGCGCGGGGCCGAGGCAGGGAGGAAGCCGATGAAAGATGCGACGTATTCGTTCTTCAGGTAGCCACCGGCGGGACTCGGGATGAGCGCGGTTCCGGTCTTGCCCGCCACCTGATACCCCGGGATGGCGGCGTTCACGCCGGTGCCGTCCGCAACGACGGATGACAACATCTGCGTAAGCTCATCGGCCGTGGAGCGCGCTAGCACGGGCCGGGTCGCGGACGCGGGCGCGGGAACGAACACGCCGCTCGCGTCTCGGGAGCCGAGCACCAATCGCGGTTGAACGAGGGTCCCGCCGTTGGCGACCGTGGCATAGACGGATGCCATCTGCATCGGCGTGACGGTGATCCCCTGGCCGTAGGAGATCGTCGCCAGGCTCGTGCCGGTCCAATCGGGCGTGGCCGGCACGTCGCCCGCCGCCTCGTAGGGGAAGTCGAGGCCGGTGGTTCGACCGTACCCGAACCTCGCGAGATAGGTCGCGAGACCGTCCACCCCAACCTTGTCCGCAACCTCGCTCGCCCCGATGTTGCTCGACTTCGTGATGATGTCCCCGAGGGTCATCTGTTCGACCGGGTGAACCTCTGAGTCGTGGATCGTGTAGGTGCCGATGGTGCGCTGGTCCGGAACGGAGAACCGCTGCGTCATCGTCACACCCCCCACCTCGAGGCCGGCCGCTGCGGTGATGATCTTGTTGACCGATCCGGGCTCGAAGGTGTCGGTGAGGGCGCGGTTGGGAAAGAACTTCTGGTTCGCCGTCGCGAATGCATTCGGATCGAACGTCGGGTAGTTCGCCATCGCGTAGACGTCGCCGGTCTTCGGATCCATCACGATGATCGTGCCGCCGACCGCGTGGTTGGAACGAACGGCTTGGGCCAGGTACTGCTGTGCCTGGAACTGGATCTGCCGATCGATCGTCGTGACCACGGTGCTGCCGGGGACCGGCGCGTCGACGATATGCACGCCCTCCGGGATGACCTGACCGCCGGGTGACAGCTCCACCTGCTCTTGTCCGGGCCGCCCGGCGAGGAGGCTCTGGAACTGTGACTCGAGGCCGGACACGCCCACTCCGTCGATGTTCACGAACCCGAGGGTCTGTGCCGCGAGGTCACCGGCCGGGTACTCCCGTCGTGGGACCGGTGTCGCGAAGATGCCGGGAAGGTCCAGGGCCTCGATCTTCGCCGCCACGCTCGCCTCGGTCTGGCGGGCCAGGAAGGCGAAGGTCCCGCTCGTCGTCAGCGGACGGATGAGGGTCCGCGGCCGCACACCCAACAGTGGAGCTATCGCGTCGGCCGTGGCAGCGGGATCGACGACCGCGCGAGGGTCGGCACAGATGTCCCTGGCTTGCACCGTGATGGCGAGCGGGATCTGGTCTCGGTCCAGGATCATCCCCCGGCTCGCAGGAAGCGTGATCGTGTGGACACGCTGGGCGAGCCCCTGGGCCGCATAGGCACTCTGGTCACGCAGCTGGAGTACACCCAGCCGGACGGTGATCCCTCCGAACGCCATCACGAACGTGACGAGCAGGACGATCAACCGGATGCCGGGGGGCCGTCTCACGGATGCCCGCCGGATGCCGCCGCGCCGGACATGCCGGGGATCGCCAGCACGAAGGTATCTGGAGGCGTGACCATGCCGTGGTCCGTCGCCCACGTCTGGATCCTGCCGGGTGCGGAGAGCGCAGCGACGTGTTCGATCAGGTCGACCTGTTTGCTGCGAAGGCCGGTGATCTGCTCACGCAGCGTCCGCACTTGGAACGCCTGCTGTGCGAGCAAGACGTTCAGCACCACCACACCGGTCACTACAAGGGTGATCACGACGGTGGCGAAGAAGAGGAATCCCGGATGGAACGCCGGCCGGCGGATCCGCTGGGGTGCCGGCCGCGGGGCGGGGCGGATCGAGGGGCGCGAGACGGGAGTCCGGCGCGGAGCAGGAGCGGGCGCGGGCGCGTGGCGCGACTCGCGCGCGGGAACGCTCACGCCGCCGCCGGGGTGCGTTCGGCCGCACGGAACTTCGCGCTGCGCGCGCGCGGGTTCCGAGCGATCTCATCGGCGCTGGGGACCAGCGGCTTCTTCGTCAGGATCGCCAGGCGCGCGTCGGCGCGGAACGTCCGCTTCACGAAGCCGTCTTCCAAGGAGTGATAGCTGATGACGACAACGCGGCCGCCGGGCGCGAGGAGATCGACCGCCTGAGGCAGGGCGGCGGCGAGCTCCTCGAGCTCCCGGTTGACCGCGATCCGGAGCGCTTGGAACGTACGACGCGCGGGGTGGGGGCCCCCCGGCCGCTTCCCAACAGCGCCCACGACAACACCGGCCAGTTGGTCGGTCGTCTCGATCCGGGCCTTCTGACGGTTCCGAACGATCGCCGAGGCGATCCGGCGCGACTTCGGCTCCTGGCCGAACCCGAAGATGAGATCGGCGAGCTCTTTCTCGGGAAGATCGTTCACGAGGTCGGCCGCGGTCGAACCTTCCGTGCCCATCCGCATGTCGAGTGGCGCGTCCTGGCGGAACCCGAATCCGCGCGCGGCCTCGTCGAGTTGCATCGACGACACCCCGAGAT
>JAXDJY010000094.1:0-6926 GCA_034667445.1 Actinomycetota bacterium
CACCTTCGGCCGTCATCATGAAGAGGTAGTCCCCATGCGAACGATCCAAGAGTACCGACGTGTAGAACTCTTGCTTGAGCGGCAGCAGCTCCTCGCAGAGGACCCGCGTCACGGCATGACCCTGGAAGTCCGCGCCGAGCATCCGTGCGGCTTCCTCGGCCGCACGCTGCGGGCTGTCGACTACCACCACGCCACCGCCCTTGCCTCGCCCTCCCACCTGGACCTGCACCTTGACGACTGACCGGCCGCCGAGTTTGCGCGTCGCTTCGGCGGCCTCCTCCGCGGTCTCCGCTACCACGCCGCGAGGAACCGGGATGCCGTGGGCGCGGAAGAGATCCTTACCCATGTGTTCGTAGAGATCCATCTGCCTCCTTCGGATGTGGGTGAACCGTGGGGCGACTCAGCCGGTTGCGGCGCTGAGACGGCCGCGCAACCACTCGGCGATGTCGGCGGTGGACGCGCCGGGGGTGAAGATCATCTCGATCCCAGCCTCTTCCAGCTTCGGGATGTCGTCGGCGGGGATGATGCCGCCGCCGAAAACCAGGATGTCGTTCGCGCCGCGCTCGTGGAGCTCGTTCACCACCTTCGGGAACAACGTCATGTGCGCGCCCGAGTGACAGGAGAGGCCCACCGCATCGGCGTCTTCCTGGATGGCGGTCTCGGCGATCTGCTCCGGCGTCTGGTGCAGACCCGTGTAGATGACCTCGAACCCGGCATCGCGTAGCGCGCGTGCGACCACCTTGGCTCCGCGGTCGTGCCCATCCAAGCCGGGCTTGGCCACGATGATCCGAAGCTTCTTCTCGACCATCTCGCCAGTCTAGCGAAGAGCCGGGTTGCACCTGCGCGGGTCCCGTCGGACGATGCCCGGATGACGTTCCGGGACACCCGATACGCTCGAGCGCTCGATGGGGCCTACATCGCCTATGAGGTGATCGGCGACGGGCCGATCGACATCGCCTGGCAGTTCGAGTGGATGGGCAACGTCGATGTCATCTGGCAGTCGGCGATCTTCGCCGGCTGGTTCGAGGGCTTGGCATCCTTCTCTCGCCTCATCCTGCACGATCGCAGGGGCACGGGGGCCTCGAGTAGGAACGTTGCCCCGCCGAACCTCGAGACAAGGGTCTCGGACCTTCGGGCCGTGCTGGATGCGGCGGGGTCCGAGCGGCCGGTCCTGGGTGCGCAGCTCGAAGGGGGCGCCGCGAGCGTCATGTTCGCCGCGACCCACCCCGAACGTGTGCGGTCGTTGTTCTGGTGGTACCCGGCGCCGAGGTCCGTGATCGGCCCCGACTACCCATGGGGGATGAGCGACGAGGAGTTCGTCGATGAGCTCGCAGAGATCCAACGGGCGTGGGGAACAGCCGAATTCGATGAGGGCGTCGCGCCGGGTCTTCCATACGCGCTGCTGAGCCGTCAGACGACGACGCCGGATGTGGCCATACAACTTGAAGACATCTGGCGCGCGACGGATGTCCGAGGCACGCTTCCCGCAGTAACCGCACCAACGCTGCTCCTGGCTCGACATCAGGACGAAGAGGCGCTGGGCGCGATCGCCTCGCTGATGCCCCGGGCTACGGTGCAGCTGTTCCCCGGAGCGCCGCCGTTCGCGAGCCTGCCCGGGATCGATGAACAGGCCGCAGTATTGGCCGCCGTTCGCGCGTTCATCGGCCTCGAGGCTCCCGCCCCCGAACTCGACACGGTGCTGTCCACCGTGATGTTCACCGACGTCGTGGGTTCGACGGAGAAGCAAGCCGGACTGGGCGACCACGCCTGGAAGGCGCTGATCGAGCGACACCACGGGATCGTCCGCGATGCCCTGACGCGCTGGCGAGGGGTCGAGAACGACACGGCAGGCGACGGCTTCTTCGCAACGTTCGACGGCCCCGCCCGTGCGATCCGATGTGCAGAAGAGGTGCGCACCCGTGTGAGAGATCTGGGCATCGAAGTACGCGCAGGTGTCCATACCGGCGAATGTGAGTTGATCGACGGGAAATGCGCCGGGCTGACGGTGTCGATCGGCGCCCGCATCGCCTCGAAGGCCCGGCCGTCGGAGGTACTCGTATCCCAAACGGTGAAGGACCTCACCGCGGGATCGGGCGTCGCCCTCGAAGATGCCGGCGAGCGCGAACTCAAAGGAGTGCCCGGGATGTGGCGTCTCTACCGCGTGATGGCCCCGTAGACTTCCGACCCTCATGGCACGGAAGAAGATCCAGATCCGCCCGCCCGGGCTCAAACCGACGACGAAGATCGGCACGCTCGGGCCCTATCGTGGCCGTCTCGGGCTCCCCTGGGTCATCGCGCCCCTGGTCGCGGGCATCATCATCCTGGTCGCCGGCTACGTCGCGCTGACGCGCTGATGTTGTCCGCCTACACCTGGCCGCAGAGCACGGCTCCCGGAGAACCCGTCGGCCTCCACGTCTCCTCCGACACCGGACGCTTCGACGTCACCGTAACCAGAGAGGGCGCTGATCCGACCGTCGTGTGGCGTGGCTCCGGGATAGCCGCCGACCTGCCGGTTCCCGCCGACGCATCAGCGAACGGATGCAGGTGGCCGGCTGCCCTGGAGATCCCCGTGGGGGCGGACTGGCGCTCCGCGTACTACTCGGTCGCGGTCATCAGCGGCACCGAACGCGCGGACGCGTTCGTCGTGGTTCGTCCGGGACAGGGCGGCGCCAGGTCGCCGATCCTGCTGGTGCTCTCGACCACGACGTGGAACGCGTACAACGACTGGGGCGGGCCCTCGCTCTACACCGGCGGGACCCAGGTCTCCTTCGAACGCCCCATGGCACCGGGTTTCCTGGTCAAGCCGGAACCGGCGCGCCGCAAGGCCCAGCCGCCGGAGGATGCCGATCCCGAGGCGCGGTACTTCTTCGAATGGGCCGAACCGCTCGGCCTCTCGGTGTGGAGCGGGGGCGCGGGCTGGTGGAACTGGGAACGGGTGATCACGGCTTGGGCAGAGGCGAACGGGTTCGAACTTGACGTGGCGACCAGTCAGGACCTCGAAGCCCATCCCGAGATCCTGGATGGCCACCGGCTGTTCCTCTGTGCCGGGCACGACGAGTACTGGACGTGGGCGATGCGCGATGCCCTCGACGCCTTCACATCCGGCGGGGGCAACGCGGCGATCCTCAGCGGCAACACCTGTTACTGGCAGATCCGATTCGCCGACGAGCGGCGGACGATGATCGGCCACAAGTACGGCGCCGACCAGGACCCGGTGATCGGGACGCCGGACGAGCGGTTCCTCACCAGCGCGTGGGTCGATCGACGCATCGGGCGCGCCGAGTTCTCGACGATGGGGCTCTCGTTCAGCCGGGGAGGCTACGCGCGGTACGGGTTGGGCACACCGCGCTCCGCCGGGGGGTTCACAGTCTGGCGTCCGGAGCACTGGGCATTCGAGGGTACGGACCTCGCCTACGGAGACGCGTTGGGACAGGCGGACACCGTGTGCGCGTACGAGGTTGACGGCTGCGAGCTCCAGCTGGTGGACGGCCGCCCCGTGCCGACGCACCGGGACGGCGCTCCGGAAACCCTCGAGGTGCTGGCCAGCGCACCGGCACACCTCTGGTCCCAGGACGAACAGCCGTCCCGCTACCGGCATGAGCCGGGCGAACTCGAGAACGTCGCCCGAACCATCCACGGCGACGCCTGGGAAGACCACCTCGACGACTATCGCTACACCCATGCGGTAGTGGGGATCTTCGAGACCCCCGGGGGCGGCACCGTCTTCAACACTGGATGTACAGACTGGGTCTGCGGCCTTGAGGGCCGCGATCCCGCGGTGGAACGCATCACGAAGAACGTGCTGACCCGGTTGTCGCGCTAGCCGATCTTCGTCAGCGGCGCATACGCCAGCAAGAGGTTCTTCTCCCCCGCGTCCCTGAAGATCACCGTCGCCTTCGCGTCGTCGCCGAACCCTTCGACGCTGATGACCACCCCCTCGCCCCAGCGTTCGTGAGAGACGCTGTCGCCGGCAGCCACTGCGGGGGCCTCGCGCTTCGGTGGGGCGCCGGGCGACGGCGGGGTCCACCCAGGCGTGATGTCGACCGGACCCTCTTGCCCCGGCAATCCGGTGACCCGATACGACGAGCCCCCTCCCCCGCTGCCGTACACCCCGCTGCGCTGGGCGCCCGAACCTGCGCGCCCGTAGGCACCGCGCCCGATCGGGCGGGCGTCGGTCTCGCGGGCGTCCAACAGGTCCTCCGGGAGTTCGCTCAGGAATCGGGAGGGGGGGTTGTACTGGCTCTGGCCGTAAAGCATGCGGCTCCATGCGTAACTCAGGTAGAGCCGTTCCCGTGCCCGCGTGATCCCGACGTAGGCGAGACGTCGCTCCTCCTCCAGGGCTGCGGAGTCGGTCATCGACCGGAAATGCGGGAAGATCCCGTCCTCCATCCCGACGATGAATACGACGGGGAACTCGAGGCCCTTCGCGATGTGCAACGTCATGAGGGTGACCGTCGAGTCTTCCTCCTCGTACTCGTCCTGCTCACCGAAGAGACTCACCTGCTCGAGGAAGCTCTCGAGTCCGGCATCCGGCTCCCTCGCCACCAGCTCTGCGGCAACTCCGGAGAGTTCCTGGAGGTTCTCGATCCGGCCCTGCGCCTCGACCGTTCGCTCCTCCTCCAGTTCCGACAGATACCCCGATTCCTGCGCGGCGAACTCGACCATCCTCGCCGGCCCGGCGCCTTCGTCCAGCCGCGCCTGGAGCGTCGTCATGACCTGATCGAAGCCGGCGACCGCTCCTTTCGCCCGGCTAGCCAGGAGGGCGATCTCATCAACACGGCGCACCGCCTCGACCACCGAGATGGCCTCGTCGCGCGCGAATCCCTCCACCGCGGCGACGGTTGCATCGCCGATACCCCGCTTCGGCATGTTGACCACGCGGCGGAAACTGATCACATCCTGCGGATTGAGCAACAGGCGAAGGTAGCCCAGGACGTCCGTGATCTCCTTGCGCTGATAGAAACGAACCCCGCCGAACACGCGATAGGGGATCCCCGCCTTCATGAAGACGTCCTCGACGACGCGCGACTGGGCGTTCGTGCGATAGAAGAGCGCCACATCCCGGTAGCGATGGCCCTCCTGCTCCCGGAGCCGTTCGATCTCGCGGGCGATCCAGTAGATCTCGTCGTGCTCGTCCTCCGCCTGGTAGCGAACCGTCAGCTCGCCATTCCCGGATTCGGTCCACAGGCTCTTCGGCTTGCGCTGTTGGTTGTGCTCGATGAGGGCGTTCGCGACGGCGAGGATGTTCTGTGTCGAGCGGTAGTTCTGTTCCATCACGAATACCGCAGCATCGGGATAGTCGCGCTCGAAATCCAAGATGTTCTGGATCGTCGCTCCGCGCCAGCTGTAGACCCCTTGATCGGCGTCGCCGACGACGCACACGTTCCGGTGCCGGGCGGCGAGCTGGTTCACGAGTTCGTACTGCGCCCGGTTCGTGTCTTGGTATTCATCCACCAGGACGTACCGGAACCGCTGCTGATAGTGCGCGAGCACCTCAGGGTGATCGCGGAAGAGACGCACGGTCTCGCTGATGAGATCGTCGAAGTCGAGCGCCCCCGCGGCGTGCTTGCGGTCCTCGTAGGCGGCGTAGATCCGGGCCACTGTCTCTTCGTAGAAGTTCGATGCAGCGGCGGCGAATTCCGCTGCGGAGAGGACTTTGTCCTTGGCGCGTCCGATCGCCGAGGCCACGGCGCGCGGGGCGAACCGCTTCGGATCAAGATCGAGGTCCTTGAGGATCCCGCTGATGAGGCGCTCCGTGTCCCCGTCGTCATAGATGGTGAAACCACTCGGGATGCCGAGAAGGGTGTGTTCCCGGCGGAGGAGCCGCGCGCACATGGAATGGAACGTGAGGATCCACATGCCGCTCGCGACCCTGTCCCCGACCAGGGATTCAACCCGCTCGGCCATCTCGCGGGCCGCCTTGTTCGTGAAAGTGATGGCGAGGATGTGCCCAGGCGCAACCTCTTCCTCCTGGATCAAGTAGGCGATGCGGTGCGTGAGCGCCCGCGTCTTCCCCGAACCCGCCCCAGCTACGATGAGGACCGGCCCCTCTGTGTGGAGAACAGCTTCGGCCTGGATGGGGTTCAGGCCTTCCAGCAGGGGCGATCGGGGGTTCACGCTTCCGATTGTAGGGCGCGGGACCGACGGCGCAGGCTCCGAGAGGGGTCTCAAGGGCCTCGGGATGAGTGCCGAAGCTACAGGTGGGTTACGTTGCTTGTGCCTTGCACGGGCAGTACCCTGTCGGGACCCGTAGAGAACTATGCACCACCGAGAACTCGGAAAGGGGTTCGAGATGAAGCGCTTCCTGGTCGCCGTTGTGGCGACGCTGACGCTGGGGCTATTCCTGGTTTCACCTGCCCTGGCCGGCACCCCCACGTGCTACGCCGGCAGTTGCACACCGGGCGTGGGGCACAATGGTCGTGACATCTCGGGCGACAACTGGTGTCCGAACACAACCGTCACGATCTTCGTCGACGGCGTGAAAGTCGGAACCGCGCAGGTTGGAGCCGACGGAACGTTCACCTTCACCCTCCCGCCCTCGGTCGGACCCGGAACCCACACCGTACGCATCGAAGGGTTGGCACCCAACGCCAACGGCGGCTGTTCCCCGCATACGGAAACGATCACGATCGTCCTCGGAGGCAGCGGGGCGACTGCGTTCACGGGCGCCCATGGCATCAACACCGCTGAGATCGCTGGAGCCGCGTTGCTGATCGTCGGTGCCGGCGCGCTCATCGCAGGACGTCGCAGCCGCCGCACGGCGACCGCGAAGTAAGAGCAGCTCACAACGGCAGCGGACGCTCCCTTTCCCGCCCGCGCCGAGCGGATCACGAACAAGCCCGCCCCCTCCGGGGCGGGATTCTTCTTCCACTGGTTCGGGATCGCCTGCCTCCTGGCGGCGGCAGGCTGCGCCGGCTTCATCGTGT
>JAXDJY010000095.1:0-4843 GCA_034667445.1 Actinomycetota bacterium
ATCACGATGCCCATCACGAAGCACTCCTTCCTGGTGACCGACCCCGGTGAGGTGGCCGAGGTCGTCCGTCAGGCATTCCATATCGCGTCCACCGGCCGGCCCGGGCCGGTGCTCATCGACCTGCCGAAGGACGTGCAGGTGGGCGAGACTGCGTGGAAGTGGCCCGAGACCGTGAACATCCCCGGTTACAAGCCGACCACGAAGGGCAACCAGCGCCAGATCGTCGAGGCCGTGAAGCTGATCCTGAAGGCCAAGCGTCCGGTCCTCTACGTCGGCGGCGGCGTTATCAAGGCCGGCGCCTCGAAGGAACTGCATACGCTCGCGACCGCCGGCGAACTCCCCGTGATCACCACGCTCATGGCGCTGGGTTCGTTCCCGGAATCGCATGAATTGAGCTTGGGCATGCCCGGCATGCACGGCGGGTACCCCGGTGTCACCGCTCTGCAGAAGTGCGACCTCATCGTCGCGCTGGGCTCGCGGTTCGACGACAGGGTCACCGGCAAGCTGGACGCGTTCGCGCCCGGTGCGAAGGTGATCCACTTGGATATCGACCCGGCGGAGATCGGCAAGAACCGCGCTGTGGACGTGCCGATCGTCGGCGACGCGAAGGACGTCATCGCGAAGATGGCCGCCGAGCTGAAGAAGCGCCAGGACGAGGACGGCGGCGTCCCCGACCGGCGTGCGTGGCTGGGTCAGCTGGCCGAATGGAAGGCGTCCTACCCCTACAGTTACGACCAGCCTGCCGACGGGCCGCTGAAGCCCCAGTACTGCATCGACCGGCTGCACGCGGCGGCCGGTTCCGACTCGATAGTGGTCTCGGGCGTCGGGCAGCACCAGATGTGGGCCGCGCAGTTCTGGAAGTTCGAGCACCCGCGGACGTGGATCAACTCCGGCGGGCTCGGCACCATGGGCTTCGCGGTGCCGGCGGCGCTGGGCGCGAAGGCCGGGATGCCCGACAAGCGCGTCATCGCGATCGACGGCGACGGTTGCTTCCAGATGACCAACCAGGAACTGGCGACGAGCATCACCGAGGACATCCCGTTCGTCACGGCGATCATCAACAACGGATCGCTCGGCATGGTCCGCCAGTGGCAGGAGCTGTTCTACGGCGAGCGCTACAGCGGGGTGAACTTGGGGTTCGATTCGCCCGACTACGTGAAGCTGGCCGAGGCATACGGTGCGGTCGGTCTCCGAGCCGAGCGTCCCGAAGAGGTGGACAACGTGATCGAGAAGGCGCTGTCCATCAACGACCGCAGTGTGGTCATCGACTTCCGTGTGGATCAGCGCGAGATGGTCTTCCCGATGGTTCCCGCCGGTCAGTCCAACGACGACATCATCCTGGGACCCGAGGGTCTGAAACCGGCCAACGATCCTGCGGAGGCACCGATCGCATGAGCGACATGACGCTGCACACCATCTCGGTGATGGTCGAGGACCGTCCCGGCGTGCTCACTCGCGTGGCCGGGTTGTTCGCCGCGCGCGGGTTCAATATCGACTCGCTGGCGGTCGGCGCCACCGAGCAACCGGGGATCAGCCGCATGACGATCGTGGTCCAGGTGGATCGCAAGCCCTTGGAACAGATCACCAAGCAGCTGAACAAACTCATCAACGTCATCAAGATCTTGGAGCACGACCCGTCCGAGACCGTCGAACGCGAACTCATGCTGGTCAAGGTCCGCGCGGCGGGCGAGTCCCGGGCGCGCGTGCTGGAGTTCTGCGATGTGTTCCGTGTTCGAGTGGCGGATGTCACGCACGATTCGCTGACCGTTGAGGCCACCGGGTCCCCGGACAAGTTGAACGCGCTGCTGGAGCTGCTGACCGACTTCGGCATCGTTGAGCTGGCGCGCACCGGGCGGATCGCGCTCACGCGCGGGAACCGCGGTGCCGGGCGCACGCTCAAGGCCGCGCGCGCCGCGACCGGCACCGACGGAGCTTGGGACGGCGGCGGCGTTTAGAGAACGAAGTGTGCAGTTACCCCACCCGACGAGGAAGGACCGATCACCGATGGCGACGATCTACTACGAGAAGGACACCGACGCCTCCGCGTTGACGGGCGACACCATCGCCATCCTGGGCTTCGGCAGCCAGGGTCACGCCCACGCGCAGAACCTGCAGGACTCCGGTTTCGACGTCCGCGTGGGACTTCGGCCCGGTTCGTCCAGCCGTGCGACCGCCGAGGAGGCGGGGCTGCGCGTGGTCGACACCGCGCAGGCGGTGATCGAGGCCGACGTCATCATGTGCCTGCTCCCCGACACCAGTCACGGGAAGGTCTATACCGAGGACATCGCGCCGAACCTGGAGGACGGCGACATGCTGATGTTCGCGCACGGGTTCTCGATCCACTTCGGGACGGTCGTGCCACCTGCCGGCGTGGACGTGACGATGATCGCGCCGAAGGGACCTGGGCACCTGGTTCGCCGGACGTTCGAGCAGGGCGTCGGAACGCCGGGATTGGTTGCGGTGCACCAGGATGCGACCGGGAAGGCGCTGCAGCGAGCGCTGGCGTACGGCGCCGGGATCGGCTGCGCGCGGGCCGGGATCATCCAGACCACCTATAAGGAGGAGACCGAGACCGACCTGTTCGGCGAGCAGTCGGTGCTCTGCGGTGGTCTTTCCAGCTTGATCAAGAACGGGTTCGACACACTGGTGGCCGCCGGCTACCAGCCGGAGATCGCCTACTTCGAGTGCCTGCACGAGGTGAAGCTCATCGTGGATCTGATCTACGAGGGCGGGCTGAGTTGGATGCGCCATTCCGTCTCCACGACCGCCGAGTGGGGGGATTACATCAGCGGGCCACGGGTGGTGGACGAGCACGTCCGCAAGGAGATGGAAGGCGTGCTGTCCGACATCCAGGACGGTTCGTTCGCGAAGCGGTGGATCGCCGAAGCAGATGCAGGGTTCCCCGAGTACGACCGACTTAGGAGCGAGGCGCGCACGTCCCAGCTGGAGAACGTGGGGCGGGAGCTGCGCCAGATGATGCCCTGGTTGGAATCGGACAAGAAGGTGGCCCCGGAATGAGTGATGGCAACGTAGGAAACGTAGGGACTGGAACCAACGGCAACGTACGGATCTTCGACACGACGCTGCGCGACGGCGAGCAGGCGCCGGGCATCGCGCTCACGAAGTCCGAGAAGGTCGAGATCGCCGAACAGCTCGCCCGGTTGAACGTCGACATCTTGGAGGCCGGGTTCCCTGTCTCCTCCCCCGGAGAGTTCGATGCGGTGGCGGAGATCGCCTCCAGCGTGAAGGGGCCGGTCATCGCCGCCCTCGCGCGCACGGCGACCGGCGATGTCGAGCGCGCGGCCGAGGCCTTGAAGGGGGCCGACCGCTGGCGCATCCACACGTTCATCTCCACGAGCGACGTGCAGCGCGAGTCGATGCTGAAGATGAGTTACGACCAGGTGCTGGCGGCCATCCGCGAGAACGTGACGCTGGCGAAGTCCTACACGGAGGACGTCGAGTTCAGCGCCCAGGACGCGACGCGCACGCCGCTCGAGTTCCTGCTGGAGTGCTACAAGCTCGCGGTGGAGTGCGGCGCGACCACGATCAACGTGCCCGACACGGTCGGGTACGCCACGCCCACCGAGTTCGGTGAGCTGATCAAGATCGTTCGCGACGCCACGCCGGATGACGTGGTCATCTCGACGCACTGCCACAACGACCTTGGATTGGCCGTCGCCAACTCACTGGCCGGGATCGAGAACGGCGCAAGGCAGGTGGAGGTCGCGGTCAACGGCATCGGCGAACGGGCCGGGAACTGCAGCCTGGAAGAGATCGCCATGGTGATCCGCACACGCGGGCAGGCGCTCAACAAGCAGCACCTGCTCAACGTCAAGGAGCTCGTCCGCACCAGCCGCCTGGTCGCGATGACAACGGGCTACAGCGTCCAGCCGAACAAGGCCGTCGTGGGTTCGAGCGCGTTCGCGCACGAAAGCGGTATCCATCAGCACGGGGTGCTCTCCAACCGTGCGACCTACGAGATCATGGACCCGGTCGAGATCGGCCTGGAGGGGAACTCACTGGTGCTGGGCAAGCACAGCGGGCGCCACGCGTTCATCGATGCGCTGGACAAGCTTGGGATCACGCTGGAGGAGGCCGCGATGAACCGGTCGTTCGCGCGGTTCAAGGATCTGGCGGACCGGAAGGTGCAGATCACCGACCAGGACCTGACCGCGATCGTCGCCGAGGAGATCGGCACGGCGGGCGAGGATCTCCTGGTGATGGAGTCGTTGCAGATGGGCGGTGGCACGCATCTCCAGCCCCGTGCCACGGTTCGGCTGCGGAAGGGCGAGGATGTCGTCGAGGAGTCAGCGATGGGCGACGGGCTCATCGACGCCGTCATGGGCGCCATCCAGCGCGCCTCAGGTGTGGAGGGACGACTCGTGAACTTCCACGTGTCCTCGGTCACCGGCGGCACCGACGCACTCGGTGATGTGGTGGTCCAGCTCGAGGTGGACGGCAGACGCGTGACCGGGCGCGGTGTGGCGACCGACGTGGTGGAGGCGAGCGCACGCGCCTACCTCGCCGCGATCAACCGCGCGCTCGCGGTGACGACCGCGCCCGCCCCCGCGAGTAACCAGGAGACCCCGTGACCCCGAGCCACACCGTCGGCGTGATCCGGGGCGACGGCACCGGTCCCGAGGTCGTGAACGAAGCCCTCAAGGTGATGGAGTCGGTTGGCGACGGGTTCGAGGTCTCGCTCGTGGAGTTCGACCTGGGTGCCGACCGTTACCTGCGAACGGGGGAGACCCTGCCCGACGATGAGCTGGAACGGATGCGGACGTGCGACGCGATCCTCCTGGGCGCGGTCGGCGACCCCCGGGTCAAGCCGGGCATCTTGGAG
>JAXDJY010000096.1:0-4188 GCA_034667445.1 Actinomycetota bacterium
ATTCGTCCGAGGATCTGCAAGAGATCTACGAACTCCGCGAACTGCTCGAAGGTGCGGCGGCGCGCGCTGCGGCGATCTCGGCGTCCGAGGAGACACTCGGGCGCCTGTCCGACCTGGTGGCCAAGAGCCGCGAGCTTCACGCCCATGATGACCTTCCGGGGCTGGCGGCCTTGCTGGGAGCGTTCGACCTCTTGATCTACGAGCAGGTATCGAACGAACGCATCCGCGCGTTGATCGAGAACCTCAAGGCGCACCTGGCCCGCATCGGCCGGCTCACCGAGGAGATCCCCGGCCGCGTGAAGGCCTCCGTTGAGGAGCACGCCGCCATCGTCGAGGCTATCGCCGCTCGCGATGCAGATGGGGCCGAGCGGTCGATGCGGCTGCACATCCGCAGCGTCCTTGCCGACCAGCTCGAGGCTGCGGAGGCTCGGTCAGAGACTGGGGGAGGGCCGGCGTGACCACGCTCAGCGTCTCTCGCCTCCTCCGCGATTCGGGTGCGAGCGCGTGGGAGCGCGCGACCACGCACCCGATGGTTCGTGGCATCGGCGACGGCACGCTGCCCCACACGGTCTTCCGCGGGTATTTCGAGCAGAACGTCCTCTACCTGCAGGAGTACGCGCGCGCGATCGCGCTCATCGTCGCGAAGGCGCCCGACCGTGATGCCATCACGACGCTCTCCGGTTTCCAGAGCCAGATCGTGCAGACGGAGATCCCGGCGAACCTGCAGTTCCTGGAGCGGCTCGGGGGGGACGTCAAGCGTCTCGGCGATGCGGGGGCGATGCATCCGAGCGCGTACGCGTACACGCGGCATCTGCTCGCGACCAGCGCGCAAGGCGATTGTGCAGAGGGGCTCACAGCGGTGCTGCCCTGTCAGTGGAGCTACGGCGAGCTCGCGAAGCCGTTGATGGCGTCGCCACCCGCCGACCCGGTGTATGCCGACTGGATAGCGATGTTCGGCTCGGACGAGTACGAGGGCCTTGTGGCCGAGTCCACAGCGCTATTAGACCGGGTGGCCGATCCGCAGGATCCCGCCCGGATGGCGGCGCTCAGGAGGATCTTCGATCGATCGACGACGTATGAAGTGGCGTTCTGGGACATGGCGTACGGGATCACCGAACAAGCGTGAGCGGCGCCCCGATAGTGAGGAGCATCGACAGATGAAGGCAGCACGGATCCATGAGGACCTGACGCTTCGACTCGACGACATCGACACCCCGAAGCCGGGAAGGGGCGAGGTGCTGGTTCGGATCCACGCGGCGGGGGTCTGCGGCACCGATCTCCACATCCTCGACGGCATGATCAAACCCGACCCGTACCCCATGACGCTCGGGCACGAGGCCGCCGGGGTCGTGGAGGCGGTCGGGGACGACGTTTCGCTGCAGCCCGGCGATCGCGTGGCGATCTACAACAAGATCTTCTGTGGGCACTGCGAGCAGTGCCTACGGGGTCGTCAGAACATCTGCGACAACGAGGCGGACCAGCTCGGGTTCAACCGCGACGGCGGCGATGCCGACTACGTCGTGGTCCCCGAGCAGAACGCGGTGACGATGCCTCCGGGGGTCGACTTCTCGGCGGCCGCCGTCCTCACGTGCGCCGGGATGACCGCGATGCACGCCACGAAACTCTCGAACCTCCGCGTCGCGGACACCGCGGTCGTTGACGGGATCGGCGGGGTCGGCATCCTCGTGGTGCAAGCCGCGGTGCACGCGGGCGCGCGCGTGATCGCCGCCGCGGACTCGGAGGAGAAGCTGCAGCTCGCGCGCGACCACGGAGCGAGCGACGGTCTGCTCGTGGCGACGCCCGAGGCCTACGACGATCTCGCCGCCGGGGTCCGGCGGCTCACCGATGGTCGGGGCACCGATGTGTTCTTCGAGCTGGTCGGGACCACACGGTCGATGACCGCTGGTATCCGCTCGCTCGCGAAGGGCGGGCGGTTCGTTTCGACCGGGTACACGGACCAGCAGATCGAGATCCACCCGATCGAATTCATCCTGCCCGAGTCATCGTTCATCTCAACCGTTGCCGCGACACGGCTGGATCTGCAGGATGCGATGTCGCTCGCGACGAGCGGCGCGATGACCGTGCCGATCGCCGGGACCTTCCCGCTGGGGGATGTCTCCGCCGCGCTCGATGCCCTGCGGCAGCGAGGAGTGCTCGGCCGACAGGTTCTGCAGATCGCCTGAACCCGACCCACGAGCGAGGAGACGAGGAGATGTCCACGATCACCGAACCAACGATCGCGTTCCTTCAGAAGCCGCTGCGTCTCTACATCGACGGCGTGTTCGTCGAGACGGAGGGGTCCATGGCCACGATCAATCCGGCCACCGGACAGACGCTCGCGATGGCGCCGCTCGCGACCGAACGAGAGGTTGATCTGGCCGTTGAGGCCGCCTCCCGCGCGTTCGAGACGTGGCGGTCAGTGCCGCCCACCCGCCGCGCGCGTCTGCTCTGGTCGCTTGCCGACCTCCTGGAGGCGAACAAGGACGAGTTCGCGACGATCGAGGTGCTCGACAACGGTAAGCCGATGTGGGAGGCCGAAGCCGTCGACGTCGCGCTCACCATCGAGCTCCTCCGCTACTACGCCGGGTGGACCACGAAGTTGACCGGTGACGTCCTGCCCAACTCGATCCCGGGGATGCTCACCCTCGGCAAACGCGAACCGGTCGGCGTGGTCGCGGCGATCACGCCGTGGAACTTCCCCCTCCTAGAGGTGGCCTACAAGCTCGGCCCCGCGCTCGCGGCCGGCTGCACCGTGGTGGTCAAGCCCTCCGAGCTTGCCCCGCTGTCCACGCTTCGGCTCATGGACATGATCCACGAGGCGGGCTTCCCTCCCGGCGTCGTCAACGTGGTGATCGGCGGGCCGGAGGTGGGGGCAAGCCTGGTGCGTCACCCCGGCGTGAGCAAGATCGCGTTCACCGGTCAGACCGCAACGGGCAAGGAGATCATGCGCGCGTCGATCGACGGCCTGAAACGCGTGACCCTGGAGCTTGGGGGAAAGAACCCGAACATCGTCTTCGCCGATGCCAACCTCGAGGCGGCCGCGAGCGGCGCGTTCGGCGGGGCGTTCTTCAATCAGGGGCAAGCGTGTGTGGCAGGGTCTCGCCTCTTCGTTGAGGAGCCGGTGGCCGAGGAACTGGTGGCCCGCGTGGTCGAACAGGCCGGCCAGCTCCGCCTGGGCCACGGCCTCGACCCCCAGACGCAGATGGGACCGCTGATCTCGGCGGCCCACCGGCGAAGGATCCTCTCCTACGTCGGTTCGGCGACCGAACAAGGCGCCAACGTGGCGGCTGGTGGAGCGGAGGCTTCTATAGAAGGACTCGAAGATGGGTTCTTCGTGGAGCCCACGGTGATCTCCGGCGTGAGCAATGACATGAAGGTGGCCCAGGAAGAGATCTTCGGGCCAGTCCTGTCGGTGATCACCTGGAAGGACGAAGACGAGTTGCGCCGACTCGCGAACGATGTGGACTTCGGCCTGGCTGCCGGCATCTGGTCCGCGGATACGAGCAAGGCGCTCCGCCTGGCCGACGACCTGCAGGCGGGCACGGTCTGGATCAACACCTACGGGATGTTCGACGTTGCCGTGCCCTTCGGGGGCCGCAAGCACTCGGGCTTCGGCCGTGAGCTCGGTGCTGAGGCGCTGGAGCCATATCTGCAATCGAAGTCCATCTGGGTCGACCTCACATCGACGGTGCCACAGTCCGGACAAGGCATCTCGCGCTGAGCGGGATGAGGAAAGGGGGAACTCATGAGCGAGCGCATCTACATCAGGAACGGAACCCTCGTCACCATGAACGATGCCGACGAGATGGTCTTCGGCGGCAGCGTGGTGATCGAAGGCGACCGGATCGTGGACGTCGGTCCGGACGTAGAGGTGGCCGCGCGGCAGAGCACCGATGGCGCCGTGGTCATCGACGCCGAGGGCAAAGCGGTGCTCCCCGGGCTCGTGGATCTGCACTTCCACACCGCGGTCGGCAAGGGATGGAGCGATCACCTGCCGCTGTGGGAGTACCTCGAGACCTGTTGGTACCCCATCATCCGGGCCCTGAGCCCCGAGGAGGCCTACTGGGCGGCTCTCGCCAGTTACAGCGAGTCGATCAAGTGCGGCGTCACCACGGTGAACGACATGTATCGCCAGCTCCCGAGTCTCGCGCGCGCAGCCGAGGAGATCGGGATCCGGGCCGTGCTCTC
>JAXDJY010000097.1:0-4906 GCA_034667445.1 Actinomycetota bacterium
CTCAGCGGCGCGATCGTCATCGAAACGATCTTTTCCTGGCCGGGACTCGGCAACCTCACCTATCAGGCGATCGGCGACCGCGATTTCACGCTGTTGCAGGGGCTGTTCCTGCTCTTCTCTGCCGCCGTCATCGTGTCGAACGTGGTGGCAGATCTCCTCTACTCCTACCTGGACCCACGAGTGAAGGCGGCTTGATGGCGACCGTGAGCGCCACTCCCACGCCCCGCGCGATCGCGCGACGGCGGCGCAAGGATTCCTTCAAGCGCACCTGGGGGCAATACCGCCGGAGCACCATGGGGATGCTCGGACTCATCATCCTCATCTTCTTCCTCATCATCGCGATCTTCGGACCGTGGATAATCGGGCACTGTGAGTCCAGCACCACCTCGCAGCTCTCCCCGCTCTGCCATCCGGCCGCTCCGCCGCTTGTCTCACCGAACAGCCACTACTGGTTCGGGACTGACTATGAGGGACGGTCCGTTCTCTCCCTGACGATCCTCGGCACCAGGATATCGTTGATCGTAGGGCTCGCGGCGACACTCATCACCGTGGTGATCGGCGCGGGTATCGGCCTTATCGCCGGGTACTACGGCGGCTGGATCGAGATCGCGCTCATGCGGGTAACGGACTGGTTCTTGGTGATCCCGTTCCTCCCGCTCGCCATCGTTCTCTCGGTGATCCTTAAACCGTCGCTCTACACCGTGATCTTCGTGATCGGGATCACAACCTGGCCGAGCACCGCCCGCGTGATCCGCGCCCAGGTGCTCAGCGTGAAGACGAGAACCTATGTTGAGCGCGCGCGCGCACTGGGAGCCGGCGATTGGCACATGATGACCCGGCACATCCTGCCGAACGTGGGACCACTCATCTTCGCGAACACGATCCTTATCGTCGCGGTCGCCATCCTCTCGGAGGCCACGCTCTCTTTCCTCGGCCTCGGACCTGACCCGCTCGTTAACGTCTCCTGGGGAACCATCCTCGAGGCCGCCTTCGGCCACGGAGCCGCGTACTCCGGCTTCTGGTGGTGGATCGTGTCGCCGGGTACGGCGATCGTGCTGTTGGTCCTTGCCTTCACGATGATCGGGTACGCACTGGACGACATCCTCAATCCGAAACTCAGAGTCCGATGAGCCTGCTCGACGTTCGGGATCTGCATGTGACCTACCGGACGCAGGGCGGCCCTGTGCCGGCGGTGCGCGGTATCGACCTCGACCTGGACCGGGGGGAGGTGCTGGGTCTCGCGGGCGAATCCGGTTGCGGCAAGTCGACGATCGCCGGGGCGATCCTGCGCCTGCTCCCGGCGGGCACGGCGGTAACGGGCGAGGTCCTCCTTAACGACGAGAACATCCTGGAGATGAAGCCGGGGCGGTTGCGGGCCGTCCGCTGGAGCGATGCGTCGATCATCTTCCAGGGGGCTATGCACGCCCTCAACCCCGTCCAGCGGATCGGCGACCAGATAGCCGAGCCGATCGTGCTCCACGGCCAGGCAGGAGAGCGCGAAGCCCGGGTTCGCTCCGGAGAGCTGCTCGAACAGGTCGGTTTGCCGTCACGGCGACTGATGGACTATCCGCACGAACTCTCCGGGGGCCAGCGGCAACGCGTCATGATCGCGATGGCGCTCGCCTGCAACCCGAGTTTCATCATCGCCGACGAGCCCACAACCGCCCTGGACGTGATGGTCCAGGCGCAAGTCCTCCGGCTCCTCAAGGAACTCCAGACCGAGCTCGGCCTGGCGATGATCTTCATCACGCACGACCTGTCGGTGCTCGTGGAGACCTGCGACAGCCTGGCGATCATGTACGCCGGTCGCATCGTCGAACGAGGGCCGGCCGAAGAAGTCTTCAAGTCTGCTGCCCACCCCTACACCGCCGCGCTCGCCGCGGCGTTCCCTGAGATCGGCGATGTGCGATTCCGCAAACACCCGTCGGGACTGCCAGGTGATCCCCCCTACCCCTCCGACCTGCCGACGGGTTGCACCTTCCACCCTCGCTGCCCACAGGCGTTCGACGATTGCTCGACGCTCGATCCCCGGCTCTTCACCGTCTCGGAAGGTCGTCAGGCAGCCTGTCTTCTCGTCGACGGCGCCCTTGAAGAAGCGCGGGCGAAGCAGGCCGCAACGGCGACGGCGAGCGAGGAGGTCGGATGACGACGACGTCGGTCCCACCTGAGGCCCCACCAACGTCGGGACCCATCCTCGACGTTGAGGACATCCACGTGCACTTCGCCGGCCGGGTGGGCCTGGGAGCCGGACTGTTCGGCCGGAAAGCGACAGTGGCGCGCGCGGTGGACGGCGTGAGCCTGAGGATGCAGCGAGGGGAGATCCTCGCCCTTGCCGGCGAATCCGGGTGCGGGAAAACCACGACCGCCCGGGCGATCATGGGATTGGAACGCCCCCAGCAGGGAACGATCCTCTACAAGAACGAGCCCATCTGGAAGGATCTCCGGACTTATCGGCGCCGCGTGCAGATGGTGTTCCAGGATCCGACCGGCGCGTTGAACCCCCGGCAAACCATCTACGAATCGGTCGCTGAGGGCCTGCGGATCCACAAGGTTCCGGGCGAGGAGCGCGAGCAGGTCGCGAAAGCACTTTCCAACGCCGGGATGCGCCCGCCAGAACGGTTCTTCCTCAACTACCCCCATGAGCTCTCCGGCGGCCAGCGGCAGCGAGTGGTGATCGCCGGCGCACTGGCGCTGGAGCCCGACATGATCGTTGCCGACGAACCCGTGTCGAACCTCGATGCTTCGGTCCGTGGAGAGATCCTCGCATTGCTGATGGAGCTTCGCGATCGGCTGGGCCTCACCATCCTGGTGGTCACGCACGATCTCGGTCTCGCGTGGACCATCGCCGACCGTGTGGCCGTCATGTACCTCGGCCGCATCGTTGAGATCGGTCCGGCCGAAGAGGTGCTCCTACGTCCGAAGCATCCCTACACGCAGGCGCTCTTGGACGTGGTGCCGGAGGCCGGGGGCTTGGTGCGGCCGATCCTCCAAGGTGAGACGCCCGACCCCACTCGTATCCCTGAGGGATGCCGATTCCACACGCGCTGTCCCCTCGTCGCGAGCGGGCGGGCGAAGGAACTCGGGATCGAGGACAAATGCCGCGGACAGGATCTGGGGTTGAAGGAGATGGATCCAGAGCATCTCGCGGCCTGTTACGCAGCAGACCTCGGCGAGATCCGCTGACCTAGCGGATCACCGTTCTTGCCGTTCCACCGGCCCCGTCTCAGCGCCGGTGTCGGCTTGATCGGACTGGTCGCCCTTCAGCACGCCGAGGATGGCAGCCATCTCGGAGTCGCCCACCGGGCTGTCGGCGCGCACCTCTCGGCCACGTGCGGCGGCGAGCATCGTGCGGAGGTTCGATTCGGCCATCTCGGCGCGGGCCTCGAGTTCGTGGAGCTTGTGCGAGGCCGAGTCGGCTCGCCGTTCGGACTCGACTCGCGCCTCTCTTGACGTGCGGGCCTCCTCGCGGGCAGCCTTGAGCGAGGCTCGCAGGGTCGCGTTCTCGCGTCCGAGTTCGATCAGTTTGTCCACCGCCGCCCGGCCGAAATCCGAGTAGCGCTGGTCGCCTCCACGACCCCCGTCCCCCCCACCTGATCGGGGGCCTCTGCGGGCGCCGCGCGGCTTCCGGCCGATCAGCTCGCGCTCCGCCGCGTCGACCGGACGTGCATCCAGCAGCCGATAGGAACCCTGCGCGGGCTGGAGCCGCTTCCTGGCGATGAGGGCCCGAACGGCTCGGGCGGTCGAAAGCGGATCGGGAAGGCCCAGCTCACGACCGATCTCAGCGGGAGTGGCAGCCATGACTGCCCCGACCTCGGTTCGAGCGGCGACCGCGGCCAGGAACGCGTTGGCACGCCCCAGACTCTCGTCGTTCATGGCGCCATCATGGCGGAACTCCGCCGCGGCGGCTACCCCTTACCCGATAGGCTCCGAGTGCATGAAGGAGCATGGAGACGAAACCCCTGCACCCCCTTCCCCGCTCGCGGGCATCCGCGTCATCGACTTCTCCCGCGTACTCGCAGGCCCGCTGGCCACGATGGTGCTCGGAGACCTCGGTGCGGACATCGTCAAGGTGGAGCGGCCCGATGGCGGAGACGATACGCGCGGGTGGGGACCGCCGTTCGCCGGGGATGACGCGGCGTACTTCCTCTCGCTGAACCGGAACAAGCGATCTGTGACCGTCGACCTCAAGGATCCAGCGGGCGTAGCCGCGGCAGAGCGGTTGGTCGGCGACGCCGACGTGCTGATCGAGAACTTCCGCCCCGGACTGATGGCGGACCTCGGGTTGGGGCTCGACCGGCTCCGAGCGGCGTATCCGCGACTCATCACGTGCTCCCTCACGGCGTTCGGTGAGGAGACCCTGGATGCATCCGCCCGGCCGGGGTACGACATCATCGTGCAGGCCATGTCGGGGTTGATGAGCGTCACCGGCGAACCCGGCGGTGAGCCGACCAAAGCGGGCGTCGCACTGTTGGATGTCGTCACCGGGCTCTACGCCGGGATCGGCGTCCTGGCAGCGCTCCACGAACGAGACGTGACCGGCGCCGGCCAACACGTCGGTGTCTCGCTCTTCGACGCGAGCGTCGCCGCGATGGTCAACCAAGCGGCGAACTACCTGGTGGGCGGGCAGGTCCCGGCGGCCATGGGTTCCCAGCACCCGAACATCGTGCCCTATCAGGTGTTCCGGGCCGCCGACCGCGGGTTCGTCCTGGCTGCGGGCAACGACCGGTTGTTCACGCGAACCTGCGGTGTGCTGGATCACCTGGACTGGGCGGTAGATCCACGGTTCGCGACGAACGAAGCGCGCGTGGCGAACCGCGTGACCTTGGTCGAGAAGCTCTCGGAGGTCTTCGCGATAAAACCCGCGGACACGTGGCTCGCAGCCCTCACCGACGCGGGCGTTCCATGC
>JAXDJY010000098.1:0-3059 GCA_034667445.1 Actinomycetota bacterium
TTCCTGTTGATCCTGGTCGGCCTCGCGCTCAATCTGGTGGTCATCGCCGCGAACCACGGGATGCCGGTCACGGCCCGCGCGCTCCGGGACTCCGGTCAAGCCTCGACCCTCTCCGATCTGATCGCGAACGGAGGTGCGAAGCACCACCTGGCAGACCGGGCCACCGTGTTGACCCCGCTGGCCGACGTCATAGCCGTTCCGAACCCGGTCGGGCAGGCCGTATCTGTTGGCGATATCTGCGTGCATCTGGGGGTCGGATGGTTCATCGTTGCGGGGATGCAGCCCGGGCGCGAGCGGCGCCGACGGGAACTAGCGACGTCGGAGGGAACCGGGTTGTGAACATCGGTACTGAACGAACACGGGCGGAAGCGAGATCGGACCTCCTCGTCACTGTTCCCGAGGCATCGGATCCCGACTTCTCTGTGCCGCAGTCTGCGTCCAGGGGCCTCCTCACACTCGAACTAGGGCTCGCTATCCCGCTTATCGCGTGGTTCGTGTGGGAGGCGGTGTTCCGTTCCGGTCTCCACGACATCGGCTGGGCGTTCGCGTTCTTCGTGGTGTGCACGGCGGCGGTCGATCTGATCCCGATCCCTGCGTGGAAAGACATCGAGCTCTCGCTCTCCTTCCCTTTACTCATCGGTGTGGCGATGTTGTTCCTCCCGGTGATGGCCGGCGTCATCGCCCTGATCGGCACTTCCGACCGGCGCGAACTCCGCGGCCAGGTGAGCGTTCCCCGTGCGCTCTGGAACCGGAGTCAGATGGCGCTCGCCATCGTCGCCGGCAGTCTCGTCTTCCACCAGTTGAGTTCACACGCGCCGGCGCTCGAGCGGTGGTGGGTGCTTCTGCCCGTCGCGCTGGCCACGGCCGTGACGGCGTACGCCATCAACACCCTGTTCGTCGCGACCCACGCAGCCATCGACCACGGGGTCGGGCTGCGCGAGGTGCTCGAGAAGATGCATGGGACCCAGCCGTGGCAGTTCCTGGCGAGCTACATCGGACTTGCCCTCCTCGGTGCGGTGATCGCCGTGTTCTACGACCGCGTCGGACCCTGGTCGGTGGCGGTGTTCCTGGCGCCGCTGGTGTTCGCGCGGCAGATGTACTTCCGCAGCCGCTCGCTGACAGATCTGCTCGCCGACCAGAACCTCATGCTGCACACGCAGGCCGGACGCCTCCAACAACTGCTCGAGACCGAACACGACACCGTGGACGAGCTCCGCGAGCTCAATCGGATGAAGGGCGAGTTCGTCGCGGTGGTCTCACACGAGTTGCGGACCCCGGTCACCGCACTGATCGGATACGCGAAGACGCTGCAGCAGCCCGAATTCAGTGAAGACCGGGCGATGCGCGGGGAGTTCCTGGAGCGGATGGAACGCCAGGGCGACCGATTGTTGCGGTTGGTCGAGAACCTCCTCACCACCGCCAAGCTCGAGGGTGACGAGCTCAACGTCCAGATCGGACGGGTCCTGTTCGAAGACCTCTGCCGCGAGGTGGTGGAGGGGCTGGCCAGTGAGCGGTCGCGCACCGTCCTCCACGTCCCCTCGAACCTGCCGGTGCTGCACTCCGATCGCCAGCTCCTGGGGCGCGTGTTCTCCAACCTGCTGGACAACGCGCTGAAGTACTCCCCGGACGGATCGCCCGTCGAACTCGGCGCCGTCCGGTACGGGACCGGGATCCGCGTCTGGGTCAGCGACCACGGGATCGGGATCGATCCCGACCTCCAAGACCGCATCTTCGAGCGCTTCTATCAGGTGGATTCATCGAGCACGCGGCGGTTCCGCGGCGCCGGGCTCGGACTGTCGATGGTGCGGGACCTCGTCGATCACCTCGGCGGGACGATCTCCGTTGAGAGCGCGCCTGGGTCAGGGAGCACGTTCACCGTGACGCTTCCCGAACGGGCCCCGGATCCGGCGCGGGCACAGGGGTAAGCCGGACCGGCCGACCTGCCGATATCCGTTCGATGGGATATCGCAACGAGGTCACGCTTCCTGAGGACGTCCAGCGCCGGATCGATACGTGGCGGGCGCTCGGTGGTCTGCTTCTGGTCGCGCTCTACGCGTGGGACGCGTGGAGATGGAACGAGGGGTTCCTGCCGATCCACCTCATGAACACCGCGGTACACGAGAGCGGCCATGCGCTGTTCGGGATCATCTCCGGCCATAACGAACTCATCACGCTGATCATGGGCAACGGCTGGGAGAGCTTGTTCCCGCTCATCATCGGGCTGTGGTTCTTGGTTCGGAAGAAGAACTGGGTTGCGTTCGGGATCTGCATGGCATGGGTCGCGAACACGCTCGTCGACGCGGCCGTCTACATCTACGACGCACCCCGGGGCGCGCTGCCGTTGATCGGACTGGGCTCGTGGTCGGACGCGGGGACCGCCCAGCTCGGCGACTGGGCGCGGATCCTCGGCCCCGAGCACTACGACAAGTTGTTCCTGGCAGATCCGATCGCGCGCGACGTGCGGCAAGTCGCCGTCGCCTTCATCCTGGTTGCGTTCGGCTCGGTGATCGCGGGACTCGTGCTGAATCAACGGAAGCTCGCCGAGCTCGCGCGCGGGCCGGCGCCGGCGCCGGTCCCGAAAACTCGGGAACCGCTCCCCGATGTCGCGCCCGAGGAGATGTGGCGTTGAGCGTCAGGTGACGTCGCGGGTGCGGAACGACACGGCGGCAGCCGACGCCAGGACCACGGCGTAGACAGAGAGAACCACAACAGCATGGACGAGCGTGACCGGGTTGCTCGGGTCGCTCGTCGTGAACGGGTGTCCCGTGATCCACGCGATGGCATTGTCGCCGATGAGGTATTGCGCGAGACCCGGCTTGTACCCCCGGATGAGCCCCTCGACGACCGCCAGGTAGACGAACCCCGACGCCATCGCCGCGGTCACGCTCCGCGTGATCATGGCGATCGCCAGCCCAAACAGTCCCGCAAGCGACGAGATGGCGCTGACCCGCAGGATCGACCCGACGATCCCGCGCCAGAGTCCCGCGTCGGGGACGTTCACGCCGCGAGTGGCGGCCAGCAGCCATAGCGCGCCGACGAAGACCACTTGGATCAGTAGC
>JAXDJY010000099.1:0-8188 GCA_034667445.1 Actinomycetota bacterium
ATCCGTCGAAGCTGCTCAACCTGGAGACCGAAGGACAGCTCGTAACGTCCACAGCCGTCGTGCAGATCGCGGACGGGCTGCTTCCTCCCGGCGTCTCCCCGGTCGGCCTCTCGGGACACATCGATGCGAAACAGGTCAAGGGCTCGGGCGCGCTCGAGATCAGCTACGTCGGCCCCTCCGATGAGTCTGCGGCCGCCATCGCCACCGCGTTCGCGAAGGCCTATCTGATGGATCGGCAGTCCACCGCGCAGGGTCTGGTGGACGCCCAGGTCCAGACCCTCACCACCGATATCGCCGACGCAGGCGCGCAGATCCGGCACCTCCATCAGGTCATCGCGTCCGCGCCGCGTGGTTCGGCGGCGGCCGCCGACGCCCGGACGGGCATCGCGCAGGAGATCCAGCGCCAGGCGGCGTTGCAGAACCGGCTCGACAACGTGCAGCTCGTCAACACGGATCCGGGCGCCATCATCCGCCCCGCCCAGGTCCCAACCCGCCCGATCCGCCCGAACCGCCTCCTCGATATCGCGCTCGCGTTGCTCCTCGGGTTCGGAGCCGCGGTCGCCGTGGCGGCGGGCCGCGACCTGCTCGACCCCCGCGTTCGGGACCGGGAGGCGGTTGTCGGGGCGCTCGGTGCGCCGCTGCTCTCTGCGATACCGGTGGCCAAGAAGGTAGGCCCGACCCGTGTGATCGCGTTCGACCACCCGGGGGCGCAGTTCACCGAGGCCCTGCGGGTGCTGCGGGCGGCCGTGATCGCCGCCCTCCCGGAGGGGGGGACCGTCCTCATCACGAGCGCGCAGCCGGAAGAGGGCAGATCGACCATCACGGCGAACCTCGGGGCGGTGCTCGCCCAAGCCGGGCAGGAGGTCGTCCTTCTTTCTGCGGACCTGCGGAAACCGACACTCCACGAGATCTTCGATGTCTCCAACGCCGTGGGGCTGTCTTCGGTCCTCAGCCGGCGGATCGAACTCCGGGATGGTCTCATCGAGTCTTCCTCACCCAACCTGGTCATCTGTCCTGCAGGGCCGCCGCCTCCCGATGCGGCCGAACTCCTCCAGTCCGATGCCATGCGCCAACTGGTCGCCGGTCTTCGGCAGGGGGCGAGGTACGTCATCTTGGATTGCCCACCCGTCCTGGGTCTGTCCGACACGCTGGGTCTGGTGTCCCTGGCCGATGCCGTCATCTTCGTCGTGGACGCCACTCGCACGAAACGGGTCGCGGTCGAGGAGGCCTGTTACCGCATCCGGCAGTTGGATGCGCCGCTGCTGGGGGGCGTGTTGAACAAGGCGCGGCCGTCCATCGGCCTGCTCGGCTACGGATACGGCAACGGGTGCGAGCCGGCCGGAACTTCTGAACCCTGACCCGCGGCACGGGGGCTTACGAAGCTGCTCTGTCCTCTGCCAGGAGCTGGCGGTCGCCGACCTCTTCGAAGGCGCGGATCGCCCGCAGGACGATGTCGACCGACCCGATGGGATCGAGACCGATCGCGGTCTCGGCGGCCAGGACGAGTCCGTGGACGCCGTCCAACAACGTGTTCGCGATGTCGTTGGCTTCGGCGATCGTCGGCGTGGTCCCGGTGACCATGGACTCCAACAGGTTGGTGGCGACGTAGACCAAGCGGTTGCCTCGGTTCGCCCGGCGGACGATCGCCTTCTGATAGAACGGCACGTGTTCGAGGGGGATCTCGTGCGACAGGTCGCCGCGGTCTACGAGGATCGCGTCGGCGGCCTCGATGATCCCGTCCATGTTGCGTACCCCTTGGCGGCTCTCGATCTTCGCGATGATGTGGGCGTTCGCGGGGGTGAGCGACCGGAGGTGTTCGACGTCCTGGGCTCCGGTGGCGAAGGAAAGGGCGTAGTGCGAGATCCCCAGCGCCGTGCCGATCTCTATGGCCCTCAGGTCCTTCTCCGAGAGTGCCGGTAACGCGGGGGCCGGCTCGATCGTCACCGCCTTGTTCGAGGCGATCTTGCCGGGCGCGATGACCGTGGCTTCAGCCGCCGCGGGGGAGACGGACGTGACGCGGAGCATCGCCCCGTGGAAGTCGATCCCGACGACGTCACCTTCATGCAGCGTCGTGAAGATCGAGCCCGGCCAGAGCGTGAGTTCTTCGCCGGTCGAGACGACGGGGGAGCTGGTGAGCCGCACGGGAGCGTCCCGCTCCAGTTCCACGGAGGCTTCGACCATGCCGCACCGGACCTGGGGTCCCTCGCTGTCGAGGCAGATCGGGATGCTCGACACGGACCTGACCAGCTCGATGGTCGGCTCCACCGCTTCGATGGGTGTGTGCGAGAGGTTGATCCTGAAGAGATCGACCTCCCGCTCGTCGAGCTGACGGATGATCTCGCGATCGAGGGAGGCGGGACCGAGCGTGCAAAGGATCGAGATCTTCACCCAGCCATGCTATCGAGTGGGGCGAACCGGCGGTATCAGTCGAAATGCGGGGGGCCTTAGGCCATTCGGCAGTTGCCCCTTCTCACGGCCTACCCGCATACTTGGGGCCCCCGGCCTCTTGGTCGGATGGGGCGCCATCCAGCTGAGTTCCACGATGGTTTCCCCCTCCGGCTCCCCGAGTAGAGGCCTTTAGCTACAAGGAGCGCTGGCATGACTTTCCCCTGGCAGTCCCGCAAGGTAACCGTTACCGGCGGTGCGTCCTTCATCGGATCAACCCTTGTCGATGCATTGGTTGCGCGAGGCGCGTCTGTGCGGGTGGTAGATGACCTCAGCAGCGGCGTCATGCGCAACATCCAGCACCTCGTCGACGACGGGTCGATCGAGATGCTCAAGGGCAACCTTCTGGACCCCGACCTATCGCGTCGTGCGGTTGAAGGTGTGGACACGGTGTTCCACCTCGCGGCGGACCACGGCGGCCGCGGCTACGTCGATCTCCACCAGTACGCCTGCTCGACCAACCTGGGGCTCGATGCGATCTTGTTCAAGAACGTGGTGGACGCGGGCGTCGAGCAGGTCGTCTACGCCTCGTCGGGGTGCATCTACCCCCTCTACCTCCAAGCCGACGTCGGCGAGACCCTCTACCTCACCGAAGACATGGAGAAGGCGCCGGGCTATGACCCCGACGGTCTGTACGGCCTGGCGAAGGTGGCGGCCGAACTCACGCTGCGGGCGATGCACAACGAGTTCGGGATCAAGACGGCCTCCTGTCGCTACTTCACCGTCTACGGTCCACGTGGGGTCGAGAACCACGCCGTGATCGCCATGATCGCGCGCGCGTTCCTGCGGCAGGATCCCTTCAACGTGTGGGGTAACGGCGAGCAGATCCGCAACTGGACCTACGTCGACGACATCGTCGAGGGGACCATCCGCTCCGCCGAGCACATCGAGGACGGAACCGCCGTGAACCTGGGGACCATGGAGCGCGTGCGGGTGCTCGACGCGGTCAAGATGGTCTGCGAGCTCGAGGGATACGATCCAGAGCTCGTGCTGCAGCCGGACATGCCGACCGGCCCCATGAACAGGGTGGCCGACAACACGCTGGCACAGAAGCTGCTCGGCTGGGAGCCTGAGGTACTCTTCGAGGAAGGGCTGCGGCGGACGTACGACTGGTACACGTCCACGAAGGATCCCGACGAGGTGCGCGCGATCTTCGACTTCATGCTGACGGAGCGCGGCACCCCCCAGGACAAGCCCCCGACGGTTTCTGCGACATCGGAGCGCTGAGGGTTGACATCGGTCGTCACGGACCAGGGAACACGGCTCCCGCGGCTGGAGCGTCGCTGCACCGTGCGGAGCGACGGCCCGACCGTCAACGGGGTTCGGATCGACACCTTGTCCCCGGACAACTACGTCGACTCGCTGGCGACCTTCCTCTCCTGTGGGCATAGCCACGTGGTGCACTTCTGCGCCGCGCACCCCACCGTGGAAGCCCGCCACGACGACGGCTACCGACGGATCCTGAACAAGGGCTCGCTCAACGTTCCCGACGGCGTGCCGGTGGCGTGGGCCCTCCGGATGGCGGGCGGGCAGACCGAGCGGCTGGCCGGGACCGACGGCGTCCACCTGGCATCGCAGTGGGGCGTCGAACGAGGGCTTCGCCACTACCTCTATGGCGGGACCCCCGAGACCCTCGGGCGGTTCCAGCAGCAGCTCGAGGCGGCCCACCCGGGCATCCTGATCGTCGGGGCGGAATCACCGCCATTCCGCGCGATCTCCGAGGAGGAACGCCGGGAGAGCGTGCACCGGATGCAGGAGTCAGGGGCGCAAGCCGTGTGGATCGGACTCGGCGCTCCGAAGCAAGACATCGTGGCGTCCGAGCTTCGGTCGATGCGGGCGGCCCCGATCATCCTGTGCGTGGGTGCGGCGTTCGACTTCGTGGCCGGGGACCTGAAACGGGCGCCTGCGTGGATGCGGCGCTCGGGCCTGGAGTGGGCGCACCGGCTGGCGATGGACCCGCGCCGCCTCTGGCGCCGGTATCTGGTGGGGAACTCGCAGTTCGTGATGGGGGTCGCGGTGGACTGGCTCCGCGATCGTCGTCGACCCAACGCCTCTGCATGAACCGGGCGGACGCCCGCCACCTTCAGCGATCAGGAGAACGAGGCGTGATGCCCACAGTTCGTGAATGCCGAGAGCGAGGGCGCCGAAGTGTCGGCCCAGTAGTTCATGACCTGCCCGCCGTAGTCCGCTGTCGTGTGGGAGTAGATCGCGCCCACCAGCTCGGGCCAGCGTCGCATCGTTCTCGCGGCGTCGTCGAACCACTGGCCCTTGGCATGGGGGGAGCCTTGCCGGTATCCGGAGGCGTCCTGTTCGACCGATCCGTATTCCCCGATCAGCAGGCGCTTGTGGCGTCGCCTCGCCTCGTGATGGGCGGGCCGGAATATCTCCTGGAACGAGCGCCAATGACCGGCGTCGGTGTCGCTCGGGAAGCGGTTGTAGCCGTCGACCGCGATCACGCGGTAGGTATCGGCGGCGGGGAGCCACGCGTCGGGGCCCCCGTGGCCTCCGTTCAGGGTGGAGGCCATGAGGCTGGCCGTCCAGACGAAGTTCGTCACGCCGTGGGCGTCGAAGACCGATCGCATGTGGGCGAACGCAGCCCTGAAGTCGCGGGCGGTGCCACAGGCGAGGTCGTTCTCGGGCTCGTGGTGGAAGTTCAGATACCCCTTCACGCCCCAGCTCTGCAACGCGTCGGCCCACAGGGCCAGCTGGTCGTCGTGTTTGCCGGCCGCGATGTCGGACCACGAGATGAAGTCCCCACTTCGGGTGAACGCGTGGATGGAGACGTAGGGAACGCGGCCGCCGGCGGCGGCGAAGCGCGCGAACGCGTCGGGGACCGTCTCGTCCCAGCGGTAGTAGTGGCGCGTGATCGACATGGTTCGGCCGACCTCGCTCTCGAAGGCCGTGAGCGCCTCCTCCCACGTCTGCCCGCCCTTCGGACGGCAGTACGCGCCCCACAGCGGGTCAGGCCCGTGGTTGGATCGGTGGTGGTGATGCCGCGTGTTGGCGAGCGCGTCGGACGCGAGCCCCGACAGCCCGGAGGCAACCGTGAGGCCCGCCCCTGCCGCCGCAGCCGTAGCCAGGAAGCGGCGCCGGTCGATCGTCGTTGTGGTGCCCATCCGTATCTCCCTCGGTTCGTTGCCGGCGGAGCGTTGTCCCTCGCGCCGATGCTTTCGACATCGGGCCCGTTCGGAAGCCCCTTGACGGTCGAAGGGCCCGACATCGCCGGGGCTGACCGACCTGGGAGCGGGACTTCCGGCGTAGGCCGAGGACGCCGGGAGACGCGGTGACGGACCTCGCCGAAACGATGAAACGCCAGCGCTGGACGCTGGAGCGATTCGGCTTGCTCCCCGGGGATCTGGCACGGCGGGCCTTCGACCGGAGCGCCCCGAAGGTGTTCTGCGTGAGCATCCCGAAGGCGGGGACGCACCTGCTCGAGCGGGCGATCTGCCTGCACCCGCGGATCTACCGCAAGCTGCTTCCGACCATCGGCGACGGGAACGTCGTGCGCTGGAAGGACCTGGCCCACATCCTCGCGAGGGTCCGCTCGGGGGAGGCGCTCGTTTCCCACCTCAGCTTCCGGGCGGAGTTCCCTGGCCTGCTGGAGCGCAACGGGGTGCGGGGTATCTTCCTCATGCGTGATCCCCGCGACACCGTGGTCTCCCAGACCCACTTCGTCACAAGAGAAACATCACATCGTCAGCACGGCGTCTTCGCCGAGCAGGAGAGCCAGCGCGATAGGTTGTTGCTGTCGATCAACGGCGACCCTGCTCGCGGGGTCTTGGGGATCGCCGAACGGCTGGATCGCTACGCCGGATGGTTATCGAGCGGCGCGCTGGCCGTCCGGTTCGAAGATCTCGTCGGTCCCGGCGGCGGAGGCGACGCGATGACGCAAGAGGCCGCGGTTCGCGGCATCTATCGGTACCTGGGGCTCGGAGACGACGACGGCTTGGTTCGCTCGGTGTGCCGTCGTCTCTTCTCCTCCGACAGCCCGACCTTCCGGAAGGGTTCGATCGGAGGCTGGACGGATGCGTTCGATCCCGAGCTGATCGAGATCTTCGATCGGGCGGTGGGGGATCGCGCGGATCTGTATGGATACGGTTCGACGGGGCCCCCCGGTCCGGCGTCCGATGAGCCCCGAAGGGCGGGCCAGTGAGCACGAAGCAGCCACCCACGTCAAGCCAGCGGTCAGAGGTCGGCGACTATCTCGCGGTCATCCGCGCCCGGAAGTGGACGTTGATC
Organism: Actinomycetota bacterium; assembly: GCA_034667445.1. Lineage (GTDB taxonomy): Bacteria > Actinomycetota > UBA4738 > UBA4738 > HRBIN12 > JANXVR01. The sequence goes on from JAXDJY010000099.1 coordinate 6,685, forward strand.
CGCGTCCTGGTCGCCACGTTCGCGCTGACATCCGTCTTCACGTACCGGCAGCACCCCACGTATCAGGCTACGGCGGAGGTCCTCCTCACCGTCACCGACACGTCGGCCGCGGGAACCGGCGCGAACAACAACGTCGTCGGCAACCTCACCACCGAGAAGCTCCTCGTCGCCTCCCCTGCGATCGCCGATCCCGTGATCAAGAAACTCGGTCTCTCGGTGTCGAGCACCTCGCTCACGAAGGGTGTGAAGGTCTCGATCGCCACTGGCGCGACCGTCTTGAACATCACCTACTCCGACCACAGCCCCGAGCTCGCCGCGAAGATCGCCAACGGGTTCGCCGATGCCTACGTGACGTATCGAACGTCGCAGGCCCAGGAAACGTTCGCGAAAGCGACCACCGATCTCACCGCGCAGGCTGCCTCGCTCCAATCCAGGATCGACTCGATCAACAAACAGGTCGCGCTGGCGGGTTCCCCGGGAGCCAAGACCGCCCTCCTCCACCAGGTGACCGAACTGACCACCGAGCAGAAGATCGTGCAGGCCCAGCTCGCCGTCGAGACCGCGCCGTCCCAGTCGCCGCCGCGCGTCATCCGGCCCGCGGCCGTACCGAGCCATCAGGTGAGCCCCAGCTGGTCCCACAACCTGCTCGCGGCCGCGGCCGCCGGACTCGCCCTCGGGCTCATCCTCGCCTTCGCCGGCGATGCCCTGGACGACAAGATCAAGAGCCGGGGCGAGCTCCAGGTCGTCACGGGTGTCCCGAGCCTCGGGGAGATCCCATGGGTCGGTGGATGGGCGGCGCACCGAGATCCCGGCGTCCACCTCATCCGCGGCGAGATTCAGGGAGGCGGGGCCGACGAGGCGCTCAGCGCCCTCGCGACGAACGTGCGGTTCCTCGCGTCCAAAGGCCGCGCCCAGGTACTCATGGTCACGAGCACCGAACCGGGGGAGGGCAAGTCCACCGTCGCGGCGAACCTCGCCCTGCGTCTGGCCGGCCTCGACAGGTCGGTGTGCCTGGTGGACATGAGCTTCGGCGCCCCGGTGCTGCATACGATCTTCGGACTCGAGGGACAGATCGGTCTGAGTTCGGCGCTGCTCGGGCTCGTCCCCTTGGGGGATGCGTCACAGCTCACCCTGATCCCGAACCTCCGGCTGATCTCGGGAAGCCCGACGGAGGCCGACGCCGGGAAGCTCGCCGCCGCCTTCGGCGGCGGCACGTACATCGACCAACTCCGCGCGTCGTTCGACTTCGTCATCATCGACACCCCGGCGATGCACGGGAGCAAGGTCGCGACGGCGATCGCCCCGGCGGTCGACGGGACGCTCGTGGTGGTGAACCCGGTACACCTTTCGACGAGCGACCTTCGGGCCGGGATGGAGAGACTCAGGACCGCGGGCGGAACGATCATCGGGACCATCCAGAACGGAGCACGGGCGCCCGAACTGGTGGGCGAAGGGGCCGTTCGCTGAGCGCGGTGGGCACCGTCACGCGCAGGGCTGCCCGGGC
>JAXDJY010000100.1:0-6776 GCA_034667445.1 Actinomycetota bacterium
ACGAGGACAACCTTGCCCGTGTTCGCGTCCTGACGGAGAACCCCGGTCATCGTCCGCGCCAGACGGGCCCGCGACCTTCCGCGAAGGCACGTGGGCCCTCTTCGGCATCCTCAGAGTCGAGCGCTCGTTGGTAGGCCGGCACGGTCCCCGCGCGAAGGGCGGCGTACCCCTCCTGGATCGTGCTCGCTTCGGTGGCGGTGACGATCGACTTCGTCGCGCGGATCGCGAGGGGTGCACCCTGGAGGATCTCCTCGGCCATCTCGCGCGCTGCGACCATCGCTGCACCCGGCTCCGCCACGCGGTTCACCACACCCCACCGCGCGGCCTCGTCCGCACCCATCCGCCGGCCCGTGAGGAGCATCTCCAGTGCGACCGCCCGCGGCAGCCGCTTCGGAAGCCGGAGCACACCGCCGGCATCGGCGACGAACCCGAGCCGTACCTCAGGAAGGAACATCTCGGCACCCCGCGCCGCGACGATCAGATCGCACGCGAGCGCCAGCTCGAAACCGCCGCCGGCCGCGAGCCCGTTGACGGCGGCGATCACCGGCTTATCCAGATCGAACAACTCGGTGAGCCCTGCGAACCCGCCCGGACCCCAGTCTTCCGAGTCTCCTTCCACCGCTGCCTTCAGGTCCCATCCCGCCGAAAAGAACCGGTCGCCCGCTCCGGTGACGATCGCGACGCGAACCAGGTCGTTATCGCGGAACGCCGCGAAGATCGCCCCCAGTTCCCGGCTGGTGGCCGAGTCGATCGCGTTCGCCTTCGGTCGGTCGATGGTGATCTCGAGAACGGCTCCGTTCGTCTCGGTGCGAACGCCGCTCACAGCATCTTGTCCCGCTTGATCTCGCGCACGCAGTGGTGGCCGGGCATGCCCGTGACGCCTCCACCGGCGTGCGTGGCGCTCGAGGCTTGATACAGCCCGCGGATCGGTGTTCGGTAATCCGCGAACCCCACCGCGGGACGCATGTGGAACAACTGATCGACCGTCAGTTCCCCGTGGAAGATGTTCCCGCCGATCAAGCCGTATTCCTGCTCCATGTCGTAAGGACCGATGATCTGCCTGTGCAGGATCGAGTCCTCGAACCCCGGCGCGACCATCTCGAACCTGTCGAAGAGCCGGTTCGCGTACGCCTCCAATTCCGCCCGGTGGGGTTCGATGCTCCAGCTCTCAGGTACCCATTGCGTGAACATCGACATCACGTGCTTGCCCTCGGGCGCGAGCGTGCGATCGAAGACCGTCGGGATCTCGCAGTCGGCGAACGGGAGGGTGGCAGCCTTGCCGGACCGCGCCTCCTGGAACCCGGTCTCCAGGTAGTCGAGGTCGTCCATGATGCTGATCGCACCGCCTTGGATGTCCGGATGGAACCCCGGATCGGCGGTGAACTCGGGCAGCCGGTCGAGCGCAAGGTTGATCTTCACGGTGCCCGAGCGGGAACGCCAGTTCTCGATGTCGCGTACGAAGTCCGCCGGGAGATCGCTCCGATCGATCTGGCGCAGGAACGTGATCTGCGGATGGCACGCCGTGACGACGATGTTCGCGCGGAACTCCTCCCCGCCGGCGATAACGACGCCGGTGACGCGACCGTTCTGCGAGAGCACCTTCTCGACCGGAGCGTTCACGCGAACGACCGCGCCGAACCGTTCCGCCGATGCGCGGATCGCGTCGGAAACCGCGCCCATCCCGCCTTCGGGCATACCCCACGACGCGACCTGGCCTTCCGACTCCTCACCGGTGGAATGGTGCATCAGCACGTAGGCGGTTCCCGGCGTCATCGGGCCGGCCCACGTACCGATGATCCCGTTCACCGCCTGGGTCCCGATCACCACGGGATCCTCGAACCACCGCTCCAGCAGGTCGGAGGCGCTCATCGTGAACAGGCGGGTGATGTCGCCGGCCGTCTTCTCGTCGACCTCCTTGCGGAGCGACCACGCGAGGCGGCCGATGTCCCAGACGTCCTTGACCTTGCGCGAACCGACGTGCACCGGCGCCCGGTTCAGCAGCGGATGCAGCAGGCTCGCGATGCGTCCGATCCACTCGTAGTAGGGCCCCAGGTTGTCGGCATCCTTCGTCGAGTACCGAAGGTAGGACTCGCGCACGCGGTCACCTTCGCCTTCGATGAGGGATCGGCCGTCGGGATGGGGGGTGTAGCCCATGCCAAGCGGGTTGACCTTGTACCCGAAGTCCTTCAGCCGCAGGTCGTTCAGGATGTAGGGCGGCATCAAGCTCATCGTGTAGGAGAGCGTCATCACCTTGAACTCCGGGGCGTCGGGCCACGGGCTGCTGGTGTCTGCCGCGCCCCCGGTCTTATGCCGGGCCTCCAGCACGATGACCCGCTTGCCGTACTTGGCGAGGTATGCCGCTGCGACCAAACCGTTGTGCCCACCGCCGATCACGATCGCGTCAAAGGTGTTCGACGGGCCGTCCATGTCTCTGGTCCTTTCAGGGCTTGCACCGAGTACCGGAACGGAGCCTAGACCAGGTCGATGCGGCGACGTGAAGCGGTCTCAGCCCTTGTCGATGTCGACCTCTCCGCCCTTGCTCGTGACGACCTTGCCCGGAGGGCCTTTCACGGTGCCGCCCTCCTTCCGAACCGACTTCATGACCACGCGCTCCAGGATGAACGCGACCACAGCCATCGCGATACCCACCAACCCGCGCTCGACCCGGCGAAGGAACGTCTTCGGGCGATGGATCTCCACCGTCATACGGCTACTCCCGTCGCGGCGGGAACCGGGCTCGGTTCGCGGGCCATACGGTACCCGTCTCCCGCGAGTGCCGCGCCCCACACGAGACACGCGACCGCCCACGGCGCCGTCACGGCACCGGGGTACCCGGAGTAGGCAAGTGACATCGCGCCGAACACCATTGCCCCCAGCCCACCGACGATGGCGACGATCCGGCGGTTGGCGCCGCCCAGCGCGGCGACCAGGGCAACGAGCACCATGGTCAGCGCGAAGGCCGCCATCCCGGTCCAGTGGTGCATCTCGACGTGCGGGTCCATCGGCATCCCGTTCCGCTGCTTCGAGGCGTTCGACACCGCGAACAGTACCGCGGGCACCACGGCGAAGGCCGCCAGGGCAAGCGGCGCCGGCGCCGTCCTGCCCATACGGGCCAGCAGGGGACGTTCGGGGTGGAGCACGACCAGGAGCAACCCAGTGATGACGGTGAGCAAGCCGCCCTGGACGTCGGCCGAGATCGCGGACGCAGCGGCCACGGCAACGACGGCGAGCGTCGCGGCCTGGAACGGCGCGATCATCCGGTCGGGTGAGGCCGCGGCCAGGATCCATCCAAGGGCGATCACACCGGTGAACATGGCCAGACCGGCCGTGTTGTGCACGACGTGGATCTTCATCTCGCCTGCAGTGAACGACGCGCCGAGGAACACGACTGGCGCCGCATGAAGTACTGCGCCGACTACCGCGACCACACGGAACGCAACGCGGCGGGCATTCCCACCTCCTTCGGCCACAGGTCTCCCTCTGTTGTGTGATCAGGCGCCGAAGATCACGCGGAACACGTCGACCGTTTCTTCCCGGCCCTTCACGATGCGGGCTCCGATCGGTTCGCACGCAACCTCCGGGGCCGCCGTCACGGTGCTCGCCGCCGCCACGATCTCCCCGCCCGCCGCCTCGGATTGCAGCCGCTGGGCGACGTTCACCGCATCGCCGATCACGGTGTACTCGAGGCGGCCGCCGCCGCCCACCGCGCCGGCGATCACCGGCCCGGTGTTCAGGCCGATGCCCACGACGAGCTCGGGGACCGCCGCACCCCAACCCTGCTCATTCAACTCGGACTGACGCCGTTGCATGTCGATGGCGCACCGGAGGGCGCGCTCGGCGTGATCGGTCAACGCCACCGGCGCGCCGAAGATCGCCATGACCGCGTCTCCTTGGAACTTGTCGATCGTGCCGCCGTGCTGCGCAACGATCTCGGCCATCGCGCCGAGATGCTTGCCGACCACATCGGCGATCTCGCGGGCGGACAGTCGCTCGGCGATCGTGGAGAAGCCGCGGATGTCGCTGAACAACACCGTGACCTCGAGTTCCTGCTGCGTCACCAACCCGCCCGCAACCGCTTCGGCAACCTGCGACGGGATGTACTCCTTGAGGTTCGTCGCCTCGGTCGAACGTGTCACGACGGCCGCGTGGAGCCGCTTCAGTTCGTCGACGGCCCTGCTGCTGCCCGAGCCCGAGCCGTCTGCCATGCGGCCGAAGAGCTCCGTCACGCGCCGATCGACTGATTCCTGCGTCGTGCCGAGCACCTGGGCCATCTCCTCGTAGCCGAGACCCTTGGCCATCATGTCGAGGATCTGGCGTTCGTCTTCGCCGGTGTCGGTGCGGCCGGCCAGACGCTCGGCGATGAGCGGGTCGACCGCACTCCCACCGGCGTGGACCTCCCGGATCGCCCGGGCGAGCTCGTCGCCCTGGGCGATCCGGTCCTTCAAGAGATAGGCCAGGCCGCTGTGCCCGCCCCCGAGGAGCGCGAGGGCATAGGCCTCGTCGTCGTGGGCAGAGAGGACCACCACACCGGTGTCGGGGTGCAAGGACCGGATGGTGTGGGCACAATCGATCCCCTCCAGCTGGAAGGAGGGCGGCATCTTGATGTCGGTGACGACGACGTCGGGCAGATGCTCCTCGGCCGTCTGCAGGAGCGAAGGAGCGTCCTCCGCGACACCCACCACGTCGATGTCGTCGTAGGAGTCAAGCAGCGCCCGCACGCCTTCGCGCACGAGCACGTTGTCCTCTCCGAGTACCACCCTGATGCTGCTCATGCTGCCAGCCGCCTCCTGCACCCGTGTACCATCCGCGCGTGATCCGCGTGGTGTTCGCCGAGGATAACTATCTGGTCCGCGAGGGTACAGCGGCGTTGCTCGCGAGCGTCGACGAACTCGACCTCGTCGCCATGGTCGCGGACCGCGACGAGCTGCTGGCCGCGGTCGTCGAACATCAACCCGACGCCGTCCTCACCGACATCCGCATGCCCCCGACCGGGACGAACGAGGGGATCGACGCCGCCAAGCGCATCCGCGCCGAACACCCGAAGATCGGTGTCGTCGTGCTGTCCCAGTTCGTCGAAGAGGAGTATGCGTACGACCTGCTGAAGGATGGTGCGGCGGGGCTCGGCTACCTGTTGAAGGAGCGCGTCGCCGACATCGACGAGCTCGTTCGAGCCCTCGAAGAGGTCAGCCGTGGTGGGAGCGTCCTGGACCCCAAGGTCGTTGAGGCGTTGGTCGCCGCCAAGGACCGGATGGCGTCGAGCCCGCTCGGCGCTCTCACCGACAGGGAGCGCGAGGTCCTTTCCCACATGGCGCAGGGCCAGAACAACGCCGCCATAGCCGGGTCGCTCTTCCTTACGGAGCGAGCGGTTGAGAAGCACATCAACTCGTTGTTCCACAAGCTCGGCCTGACCGAGGAGCCCGACGTTCACCGCCGGGTGATGGCGGTGCTCGCGTTCCTGCGCGACACCGACCAGGTCTGAGTCGACACCCCCCGGCCTCACTGCGCGCGCCGGGTGTCCACGATGAAGACACTGCACGGGGCGTGCCGCAGGACCAGCGAGGGGACGGCATCCCGGACACGCCACCGTGACCCTTGCGCGCCCCGGTTCCCGACCACGATGGCTTCGGCGCGGACCTCGGCGGCCACCTCGACGAGCCGCTCCGCCGGATCACCGTGTTCGACGCGCGTCTTGACACTGAGCCCGGGGTATCGGGCGGCGAGCTTCGCCAGATGCGTACCTGGGTCGGGCGCGCGCGCAGGGTCGACGGCTCGGCGATCGTCGCCGTCCCGCTCGACGTAGAGGACCAGCAGCTCGGCGCCGCGGTCGTGTGCGAGCCTGGCCGCGTCGTCTACGGCGAGGTCGGCCGCGGCGGTGGTATCGGTTCCGGTGAGGATGGTCGTCATCGTGGGTTCCTCCTTGTTCGTCACCTCGGACGCTACGCTCGCAGGCGGCGGCAACGAACCCGGCCCGCACCACGGTTCTCGGGGGATGCCTGCACCCGCGGGAAGGTGGCGCTCTCCCCCTTCCCGCCTGCCTCCCGGAAGTGCGACCATCCCGTTTGTATGAAGGACTCAGCCGTAGCGCTGCCGACACAACGCAGCCCACATCGACCGTGGCTCGTAACAGGGATCGTCACCTTCCTGGCCGCGATCTCGCTCGCGGTTGGTTGGCAGGATCAAGGGGTGCTGCCCTTGGCCCCGCTCGGGTTCATGGTGATCGGCACGATGGTCCTCCTACGGGCCCGCAACCCGATCGGTTGGCTATTCGACGTGATCGCGCTCGGCGGCGCAACGCTCACCTTCTTGGAGACCTATCTCTACCGGCACGCCACCTCGTGGCCGGGTCTTCCGGGCGCCGCGTACGCCGCCATGTTCTCGGAGGCCGCCGTGGTCCCGGTCGTTGCTGCGCTGGCGTTCCTGCTCCTGGTATTTCCGAACGGACACCTGCCTTCCCGCAGGTGGGTCCCGGTCGAGTGGGCGATCGGCGTCTCGACGATGCTCGTGGTGCTGGGCCTGCTCCTGCGACCGGGATCGACCGACGCCAACCATGCGGAGGGGCTTACCAACCCGATGGGATCCGTCCGGTTCGGTGATCTCGTCGCGGTCCTGGGCAAGATCGGCGCATGGGGGTTGTTCCTCGGAGCGCTCGCCTGCGTCGCCTCGTTGGTCGTGCGGTTCCGCCGGAGCACCGGGGACGAACGCCAGCAGCTCCGCTGGCTCGCGGCCGCGGGAGCACTCGCAAGCGGGTTCTTCGTCCTCACGGGATTGGCGGGCAT
>JAXDJY010000101.1:0-8960 GCA_034667445.1 Actinomycetota bacterium
GGTTCCGTTGAACTCTGCTTCAGCCCCGACTACGCCGAGCGTGCGTTCCAGGATGCCCACATCGAACGCAAGGCGGCCGCCCGGCCCTTCGTCGATGGCACCATCCCGACCACGCTGGATAAGAAGCTGGCACCCGAGGGCGTGCACGTGTTCTCGATGTTCAGCCAATGGGTTCCCGACGACTGGAACAAGGAGCCGCATCGCGAGGAGCTGGAGGCCTACGCGGACCGGATCATCGACGGGTATACCGAGCTTGCACCCAACTTCAAGGGTGCGGTGATCGATCGTCAGGTGATCGGGCCGTATGACATGGAGCAGGAACTCGGGCTCATCGGGGGGAACATCTTCCACGGTGAACTTTCGGTCGATCAGCTGTTCCACATGCGGCCGGCACCCGGCTACGCCGACTTCCGCACACCGATCAAGGGCTTGTACCACGGCTCGTGCGCGACCCACGGCGGTGGCGGCGTGAACGGCATCCCCGGCTGGCAGGCGTTCAAGATGGCCAAGAAAGACAAAGCCATCAACAAGAAGTAAGTGACGGTAGACGGCGATCCCAAGCGGGCTGGCCTCGAGCATATGCTCGAGGCCAGGTCCGTTGCCGTCGTCGGCGCCTCTGTCAAACCCGGTTCGCTCGGCCTCCAGATGCTCATCGAACTCGAGCGTGGTGGCTACCGGGGTGCCATCTACCCGGTGAACCCGGGCTACGAGGAGATCGCCGGCCGCCGATGTTTCCCGTCCATCGCCGACATCCCCGAGGCGGTCGATCTCGCCATCCTGGGCGTGGCCAACGCGCGGATCGAGCAAGCGCTCACGGACGCGGGTGAGGCAGGCGCCCGGAGCGCCGTCACGTTCTCCTCGCTCTACGAGGAGCCCGCGCCCGACCGCGTGCCGCTGACCGAGCGGCTGGCCGAGATCGCCACACGCCACGGGATGTCGGTGTGTGGTGGCAACGGGATGGGTTTCATCTCCCTCGGTTCGGATCTGCGGGCCACCGGGTTCTCCACACCGGACGTGATCAGACCCGGGGGCGTGACGTTCATCTCGCACTCCGGGTCGGCCTTCGCCGCCTTCGCGTTCAACGACCGGGGGCTGGGTTTCAACCTCATCGTGTCCTCCGGTCAGGAGATCGTGACGACCATGAGTGATTACATGGACTATGCGCTGGGCCTTCCAAGCACGCGGGTCCTGGCGCTCCTGCTCGAGACCGTGCGCGATCCGGCCGGGTTCCGCGGGCAGCTCGCGCGTGCGGCCTATCTTCGCATCCCCGTGATCGCGCTGAAGGTCGGCCGAACGGAGGGATCCAAGGCGATGGTGACGGCGCACTCGGGCGCGCTCGCGGGCGAACACGGTGCGTACGAAGCGTTGTTCGACGCCTACGGTGTCCTCGAGGTGGACACGCTCGACGAGATGGCCGACACCATCGAGCTGATGAGCGCGCCCCGTCGGGTGAGCGGGGGGCGGGGAATCGCGAGCATCCACGACTCCGGTGGGGAGCGGGCGATGTTCGTCGACATCGCGCACGATCTCGGCGTGCCATTCGCCGATATCGCCGACGAGACGCGAATGCGTATCCAGGACGGCCTCGATCCCGGTGTGTTCGCCGCGAACCCGTTGGACGCGTGGGGAACCGGAATCGATGCCGATCGTATCTTCCGTGAGAGTTTCTTGGCGCTCCACGACGACCCCGATACGGCTGTCCTGGCGTTCGTCGTCGATATGACGCACCAGGGCGAGCCCTATGATGAGAGCTATCTCCAGGTCGCCCGCGACACGTTCGCCGCCACCACCAAGCCGTTCTGCATCGTCTCCAACCTCGCCAGTGCGATCGATGCAGAGGAGGCGGCGATGCTTCGCGCGGACGGTATCCCGGTATTGGAGGAGACGGTCAGCGGGTTGCGCGCGCTCAACCATCTGATCGGCGAGCGTGACTTCCGTGCGCGCGCGACCGCGGGAGCTCCCGCCGCGATCGCCGAAGGGGTACGCGATCGGTGGGCCGCCAGACTCGCTGCGCCGGAACCAATCTCGGAGCTTGAAGGGCTGGAGCTCCTTGCCGACTACGGTGTGTCGACGATCGGCGCGATGGCGGTAAGCGAGGGAGAGGAAGCGGTGAACGCCGCTGCGACGCTCGGATATCCCGTGGTGTTGAAGACCGCCGTGCCGGGCATCCAGCACAAGTCGGACGTCGGTGGGGTCAAGCTGGGGCTGGAGGATGCGCACGCCGTCCGCGAGGCACATGCGGATCTCGCGAACCGCCTTGGGCCCGAGGCTGTCGTCGCGCCGATGGCTCCAGCCGGTATCGAAGTCGCGCTCGGGATCGTGCGGGATCCGACGTTCGGCCCGCTGGTGCTCGTCGCAGCCGGGGGGATCTTGGTCGAACTGCTGAAGGACCGCAGGCTTGCCCTGCCACCCGTGGACCAAGCAGCCGCGCGCGCGCTCATCGATCGCCTCCAGATGCGCCCGATGTTCGACGGGCTTCGCGGAGCGGAGAGCGCTGACATCGAGGCACTCGCCCACGCCGTGTCGCGGTTGTCGGTTCTCGCTGCGGACCTGGGCCATGCCCTCGACGCTCTCGACGTGAACCCCGTCATCGTGTCGGCGAAGGGGTGTGTGGCGGTCGATGCGCTGGTGATCGCCCGCCCCACGTGAGCTAGTGCGGGAAGCCGGTGTCCTCCGGATTCGCGACGGTGCCCTTCGGCCAACCGGGGAACGTCCCCGGATACGTCCATGCGTTGCCGTACGTCTTGGCCTTCGTCGTTGCCATCCGCGGCTTCTGCGGGTTCTTCGTGAAGTCGAACATGTGGCTCATGTCGTGGGTGCGTTTGATCCGCGGGCTGATGTGCGGCAACCCCCAGTTGTCGGAGATGAACCGCAACGGGGTTGAGAACTCTCCGAGCTCGTCGTCGACCAGGCCCTTGGGGGTGTACGGGCTGATCGTCAACAGCGGGACGCGGAACCCCAAGCCCTCGTGATCGATCTGCTTCGGCACGACGTGGTCGTAGAGACCGCCCCATTCATCCCACGTGATGAAGATCGCAGTGCTGTTCCACGAATCGCTCTGCTGGACGGCGTTCACGATCTGCTGCACCCAGTTGTGGCAGAACGCCGATGAGGCCGGTGGGTGATCCGAATATTCGAAATACGGGACGGCCCAGTTCATCGACTTGAGGTTGTTCGCCTTGATGTCGCCGATGAGGTCGTCGATGTTGTGTTGCGCGTGCTCGTGCCAGAGGTCGGAGTGGAAGACTTCGGAGACCCCGTTGTAGGCGTTCCAGTAGTAGCCGGAGTAGCCGGGCAGAGGCGCGTAGTACGCCCAATCGATGCCCTTCTTCGAGAGCTCCCCTCCCACCGTCGGGATATCGAAACAGGGCTCGTGCTTGTTCAACTGGCCGTGGGCGTCTTCGACGAATACGTACGGCCCGCCTGCGGCCGTGCCCAAGGCATCGCACCCCCAACTCTTGAAATGGCCCCCACCGTTACCCTTCGTGTCGACCGCCTTGACGCCGAGGTTCTCGGGGTTGTCGATGCTGCCGCCGGAAGATCCGGCGACGAAATACAGGTGGTTCGGGAACGAGGGCCCCAGTGCCGAGGCGAAGAAATTGTCGCTGATCGCGTAATCCTTCGCCCACCGCCAGTAGGCCGGGATCTGATGGCCATCGAACTGGGAGAAGGACCACGTCGCGTACGGGCCCAGGCCGAACCCACTGTTCGTTCCGTTCGCGAAGTTGGCGACGGCGGAGTGACGGTCGTGCGGCAGGTCGCTCGGCAACCAGTCGGGACAGTTCATCAGGGGCAGCTCTCGACCCTGATAGACACCCGTGGTCGCGCCGTTCACACCGGGAAACCTGCCGAACAGATTGTCGAAGCTCCGGTTCTCGAGCCTCAGGTAGATGACGTGTTTGATCGGCGTCTTCGTCGCGACGGTCACAGCTGGTGATGACGCGACCGACGTGGACGCAGGCTTCGGCTTTCCGCCCGTGCAACTGAAGAGGATCCCTCCGGCCACGGCCATCGCGGACTTCTCCATGAATCTCCGGCGGGAAACAGGCATCGGGTGACCGGCGGCGCGCTCCTCCTGCCGCGGGTGTGGTCTGAATTGTTCTCCCATCAGATCCAGTCTCTCCTAGAACGGGTTCGTGGCGGGCACCGTGCCGGGTTTCCAATCCGGGTACGTCGTGGGGAACACCAATGGGTCTCCGTACGCGGGTGCCTTCTTCGGCGCCGGGCTGGCCGGCCGTGGCGGTTTCGAGAACTCGAACATGTGCGACATGTTGTGGGTGTTGCGGATGCGAGGGGTCAGATGCGGCAGTCCCCAGTTATCGGCGATGAAGCGCAGCGGGGTCGAGAACTCGCCGATCTCCGTGTCGACGAGCCCGCGAGGCGTGAACGGGCTGATCGTGAGGAGCGGGACGCGGAACCCGAGGCCGTAGTCATCGACCACCGGCGGCGGCACATGGTCGTAGAAGCCACCCCATTCGTCCCAGGTGAGGAAGATCGCGGTGTGATCCCACATGTCGCTCGTCATCACCGCATTGAGCAGTTCGCGGATCCAGTTGTGTGTCCAACCGGAGGACACCGGTGGGTGATCGGACAGTTCGAACCGCGGCGTAACCCAGCTCACGGAGGGCAGCGTGCCGGCCTGGATATCGCGAAGGAGATCGCTGTCGACGACGCGCCCCGTCTTGTCCATGTAGCCGGCCGTCTTCGTCGCGTGTTCGTGCCAGAGGTCGGTGTGGAAGACGCCGTTCGCTGCGTTGTAGGCGTTCCACATATAGCCGAGCTGCCCCGGGGGCGCCGCGTAGGTCGCCCAGCTCAGGCCGTGCTCCGACAGCTGTTCGCCGACGGTCTTGAAGTTGAAACAAGGGCTGTGCTTCGTGAGTTGGCCTTCGGCATCCTTCGTGAAGACGAAAACCCCGTCGCCCACCGCGTCGCATCCCCAGCTCTTGAAGATGCCGCCCCCGTTAGTCGGCGCGGTGCCGATGTTCTCCGGGTTGTCGATGGTCCCTCCCGACGTGCCGGCGATGAAATAGAAGTGGTTCGGATACGAGGGGCCCATGGCGGAGGCGAAGAAGTGGTCGGAGATGGCGTACTCGCTCGCCCAGTGCCAGTAGGCCGGGATCTCGGTACCCACGAACTGCGAGTAGCCGTAGACGGCGCCGTACTCGCCCGTTCCGAAGTTGTCTTGCGCTCCGTTGTTGAGGCACGCGATCGCGCTCACCCGGTCGTGGGGCAGATCCCCCGGCAGCCAATCGGGGCAGCGCACCAGCGGACGTTCCTTGCCGAGGAGCAGGCCGGTTCGCGCGCCGTCAACTCCGGGGAACCGACCGAATACATTGTCGAAGCTCCGGTTCTCGAGCATGACGTAGATGACCCGCTTGATCGGCCACTGTGTGTCGGCCGACATCGCCGGCGAGCTCGACGTCCCCACGCGCGGGATGACCTTGCCGCCCGTGCAGCTGAACAGGACCCCACCGGCCGCCGCCATGGCGCTCCGCTGCATGAACTTCCGCCGGCTGACCGGGAGCGGGTGGTCGGTGGCCCGCTCCTGAGGGCGCGGCGATCCGCGCAAGGTATGCATGAGCAACAAGTTCTATCAGGCTGGAGCCGCGAACCTTGCCCCGTCGTGCAGAATAAGCCGGTGATGCGGAGGTTCTGGATCGTGCTGATCGCCCCGGTTCTGGTGGCCTGTGCGCCGCACAGGTCCGTCACGGCAGCAGGTGCGACTCCGACTCCGGCGCAGCCTCTCTCGTGCGTGAATGGGTACTCGAGCCCGGCTCCCGGCTCCCCGAACTACCTCTTCCCGCTCCACCAGATCAGCGTGGCGAGCGGGGAGCCCGGGCCCTTCCACGTCGTGGCGATGCGTTACTTCGTCGGGCCTGAGTCACCGCCGTCGGACAAGGGTTACCTGCTGAATATCCAGCGGTGGTACGTGAAGCTCACCACACCCGGCAACCCGGCGTTCAAGGGAAGGTTCCTGGTCGAACGTCGGCAGTTCGGGAGCGGTGTGTCCGCAGTTGCGCCCTTCACGTCGCACGGATGGAGCTCGCCGGACTGGTCAGGCTTCCAATGGAACAGCTCCGCACCCGCCCCGAAAGCCTATCCCGGACTTCCCGGTAAATGGCCGGGGATCAAGTACGACTTCGTCAAAGGGGGGGCGGGACTCTTGATCCCCGGCTTGCCTGCTGCGTTGGTTCGGTGTTTGGATGGCACCTGATGAGTGACAGGATCTACGGAAGTTCCGGCAAGAGGGCCAATCCCATGACGTTCGTCGCCATCTTGGTTGGCCTGGCAGGAGCGGCCGCATCCGCGCTCCTGTGGTTGCACCGGATCAGCCCCGACTCCACGTTCCTGCAGTCGGTCACGTCGCACCTTGCCGCCAATGCATCACTCAGCGACCGGCTGGAGATCGTGGCGCTCGCCGCCGGCGCCATCGCGATCGGTATGGCCCTGCTCTCTGCCATCGGCGGCAAGAAGGGTGGCACGGGAGTCGTCATCGCCGTGGTGCTCGGGCTCGGCGCCTTGTCCTATCCCGTCCTGGTCCAGCTGAACATCATCGGCACCACGATCAAAGGCCCACTGAAGTAGCGAGCCGTCAGCCGCTCTCCGGCCAACCGGTGTACGCGGCTGTACCGCGCTTCCGCAGTTCGTTCCCGATGACCACGCGCTGGATCTCGCTGGTGCCCTCCCAGATCCGATCGACGCGGATCTCCCGGTAGAGGCGCTCGACGGGGAAGTCGCGCATGTACCCACGTCCGCCGAAGATCTGCACGGCCTTGTCGACGACGCGGCCTGCGGTCTCCGAGCACACGAGCTTCACCGCGCTGGCCTGTGCATGGAGTTGTTTCCGGTCGAGCCCACCCCGAGCAGCGTCCCAGCACACCCGGTACAGCAGCGACTTCGCCGCCATGATCTCGGCGGCCATGTCCGCGAGCATGAACTCGATCGATTGGAACGCCACGATCGGGGAGCCGAATTGTTCGCGCTCCTTGGCGAAGGCGAGGGAGAGGTCCAGGGCGCGTGCCGACGCGCCCATCGTCCTGGCTCCGATCATCAGCCGCTCCTCCACGAACCAATCCTTCGTCAGGTCATAGCCCCCACCGACCTCGCCCAGCCGCCGGTCGTCGCCCACCCGGACGCCGTCGAAGGCATAGATCGGATGTTCGAAGACGAAGGTGTGCATGTATCTCGGGGTTCTCACCAGGCGTACACCGGGTGTGTCCTTATCCACCAGGAAGGTCGTCGGCTTGGCGGGGTCGCCGTCGACGAGCACATGGAGGATGAAGAAGTCGGCGACATCGCCCGAGGTCACGTGCCACTTCTCACCGTCGATCACCCATCCATCTCCGTCTCGACGGGCGGCGGTGGTGACCATGCTCGGGTCGGAGCCCGCGCCTTCCTCGGTGATCGCGTACGCGTCGCGTCGCTCGCCACGGGCCGCGGGGCGGAGGAACCGTTCCTTCTGTTCCTCGGTGCCGTGCGCCAGCGGGATGGAAGGCCGCCACGGGATGTCCCACAGCGCTCCGGTCGCGTGCCCCCACTGCTCTTCGACGAGCATCTGCTGGAACAGGTCGAGTCCCTGGCCACCGTTCTCCGGCTCGTGGTTGATCGCGTTGAAGCCCCAGTCGAGCACCGCCTGTTTCGCTGAGGCGTGACTGTCGGTCATGAGGCCGTCGTTGGCTTCGCATTCGTCCTCGAGCGGGATGAGGATCTGGTCGGTGAACGCGCGGGCCTTCGCGGCCAGTTCGCGGTCTTCGCGCGTGAGGCGCATGTCCATGGTGGGCTCCTGATGCCGTGGGATAAGGTCCGCCCGAGTCTAAGCAGCGTCGGCCAAGGGGAGGTAAGAGATGCGGACGGTCTTCACCGGTGGTCGGGTGTTCGACGGGACGGGCGCAGAACCGGCCGAGGCCGACGTCCTGATCGAGGACGGCAAGATCCTCGAGGTCGGTCCGGGGTTGGATGGGGACGCCGCCGTCGACGTGAGTGGCAAGACGCTCCTGCCAGGTCTGTTCGATACGCACGTGCACGTGGCCATGCGCTACGAGGATTTCGACGAAGCCGCCACCATGAACGAACCGTTCAGTTTGAAGTTCCACCGCATGGGCCAGATCCTCCGGACGACGCTCGCCCTCGGGATCACGACCGTCCGCGACGCATCGGGCGCCGACGCCGGCCTGCGGATGGCGGTGGAGGAAGGAACGCTGCTGGGTCCCCGGATGCAGATCAGCGTGCAGATGCTGGCGATGACCGGAGGGCACAGCGACGCGTGGCTCCCCAGCGGGATCCTGGGGATCTGGGGGGTCGAGTACCCCGGGATGCCGAGTGGGGTTTGCGACGGCGTGGACGGGGTGACGCAGAAGGTCCGGGAGATGATCAGGGCCGGCGCGGACGTCATCAAGATCGCCGCAAGTGGCGGGTTCCTGTCTCCGAGCGACGATCCGCGCGAACCGAACTTCAGCCAGGACGAGGTCGACGCCATCGTGCGCACCGCCGCCGACCTGGGGACACCGGTCATGGCCCACGCGCACGGGGCGGAGGGGATCAAACGCGCGGTGCGGGCGGGCGTGCGTTCGATCGATCACGGCACGTTCCTGGACGACGAGTGCATCGAGCTGATGCTGGCGCGCGGGACGTGGCTGGTGCCGACGCTCACGGCAGGCGACACCACCGACGAACTCGCCAACGACCCTCGCATCGCAGAAGCCGTCCGGGAGAAGCTCCGGAGCCTGGGACGCCCGGAGTTGGAGATGTTCGACCGGGCGGCCGCGGCGGGGGTGAAAGTGGCGATGGGCACCGACTGTCCGGTTGCCCCGCACGGCACGAACCTCCACGAGCTCCAGCTCATGGCCGAGCACGGCTTCACGCCGACCCAGGCGCTTGTGGCAGCGACGTCGAGCGCGGCCGACCTCATGGGCCTTGCCGACGAGCTCGGCAGGCTCGAGCCGGGCAAGCGCGCCGACATC
>JAXDJY010000102.1:0-4111 GCA_034667445.1 Actinomycetota bacterium
AGACCGTCCTCGCAGCCTCGGTCCTCGGGCGGCAGTTCGGGCTGTCGCTACTGGAGGCGGTGGCGGAGGGGACCGACCTGGGCGCCCCCCTCACGGATCTCCAGCGCCTGGACCTTGTCCGGGAGGCGATGCGGTGGCCGCAGCCCGAGTACCGGTTCAAGCACGCCCTCATCCAAGAGGCCGCCTATCGAACGCTCGTCACGGCGGATCGGAACCGCCTGCATCGCAAGGCGGCCGAATGGCTGGAGGCCAAGGCGCCCGATCGGGGCGGCGCAGAGCAGGCCGGACTCCTGGCCCACCACTGGCTCGCCGCCTCCGACGAAGAGAAGGCCGCCCACTACCTCACGATCGCGGGCGACCGCGCGCGGCAGGAGTACGCGCTGGACGAAGCGATCGACTACTACCGCGAACTGCTCTCGATCCTCGAGCATCGGGGCCAAGGACACGCCATGGCGCTCGTCCTGTTCAAGCTGGGCCTCGCGCTTCACATGTCGCTCCGCTTCGAAGAGGCGAACGAGACCTACCAGCGCGCGTTCGGATCCTGGACACCGCAGGAAGCCGCGGCCGGACAGCCGTCGGCGACGCTTCGCGTGGCGACGAGCTTCCTGCCCAACGACCCCGACCCCAAGTCGGCGATCGCGTGGCCCAACATCCAGCTCTGCATGCAGCTCTTCGACCGTCTGGTCGAAGCGTGGCCCGAACGAACGCTGGTGCCCTCGCTCGCCGAGCGGTGGGAGATCTCGCCGGATGGGCTTCACTATGTGTTCCACCTCCGCGAAGGGCTCACGTGGTCCGACGGCGTGACGCTCACCGCCCACGACATCGAGTTCGGGATCAAGCGCGTCCTGGATCCGTCATCGCCGGGATCCTCGGTGGCCATCTACTTCGTGCTGGAGAACGGACAGGACTACTACCTGCGCCACAACGACGACGCCGATTCCATCGGGGTTCGGGCGCTCGACGATCGGACCGTCGAGTTCCGGCTGGTCGCGCCGGCGCCGTACTTCATGAGCGTGATGAACCGTCCCGACGCCGGCCCCCAGCCGCGCCACGCGGTTGAGGCCGCCAGCACCGGATGGATCGAGACCGGCGGGCAGGTGGTGAGCGGGCCGTTCCGCATCGTCTCGCGCCGGGACGACGGCCTGACGCTCGATCGGCGCGACGGAACGAACACGCCGCGGCCCGGGAACGTCCGCCGGATCGAGTTCGTGCGCGAACGCGTGCCCGACGCCGTGAAACCCTACGGCCACGACGAACTCGACATGATCACCGTCCGCTACTCCCCCCGACTTGCCGACCTGATGCCGGCGGAAGTGCCGGACGAGAGCATGGGCGCGGCGGGATGGTCGGGGTATCTGGCGTTCGATCACCGGAGCGAGGTCACCTCCGACCTCGAACTCCGCCGGGCGCTCGCCCATGCCGTGAACCGCGACGCCGTCCGAGCCGCGCTCCCGGTGAACCTCGTCGTGGCCACGGGTGGGATCGTGCCGCCGGCGCTGCAGGGACACACCCCGGATATCGCCCTGCGCTATGACCCGGATCTCGCGCGCGAAGCCCTGGGGCGCACGACCGTTCCGCGGACGCTGGCCGTGGCGTGTCTCGCAGATAACGAGGTGCTGCTTCGCCCCGTCGTGGACGCATGGAACGAGGTGCTCGGTCTGGACGTGGAGATCCACACGTGGACGTCGGAGCAGGCCATCACCCCCATGGATCCGAAGAAGCTGGCGCCCATCTACTTCACGGGATGGCTGCCCGGCTACCCCGACCCCGAGTACTTCCTCCGCCTCCTCTTCCAATCGGACAGCCGGACGAACGAGGGCGGCTTCTCCCATCCGCAGTTCGACGAGTTGATCGAGCGGGCGCGGATCGAACGCGGCGATCGCGGCCGCCTGGAACTCTTCCACGAGGCCGACAAGATGGCGGTGGCCGACCGTGTCGCCGTGATCCCGTTGGTCTACGGCCGGAGCCTGGCGCTGGTGAAACCGTGGGTGCACGGCTGGTGGGAGTTCGGCAAGTCCTCGGTGTCGTTCGCGGACCTCCACGTCGACGAACGCTCGCCGCGCATCCACGGCGAGTGACCTGCCGACCTACGGCGTGTATTCCAAGATCACGATGCCGGAGCTGAAGGTCTTCGTATTCGAGAGGGTGAGCGCCTTGTCCTGCGCACCATCGTCGAACAACTTCGCCCCGTGGCCGATCACGATCGGATGGAGCATGAAGCGGTAAAGGTCGATGAGGTCCGCCTTCGCGCACGCGTTGAAGAGCTGCGCGCTGCCGGAGAGCAGGAGGTCCCTGCCGGGCCGGGCCTTGAGCGTGCCGATCTCTGTCGTCAGGTCACCGGTGATCAGCTGGGACCCCGGCCACTCCACCGTGTCGAGGGTCGAGGACACGACGTACTTGGTCATCGTGTTCATCTTCACGCCGAACTCACCGACGCCGGCCATCGTCGGCCACGCAGCGGCGAACCCCTCGTAGGTTCGGCGGCCCAGCAGCAGCGCGTCGGTCGCGTCGAGTTCGTCCGACTTGAAGGCGGCAGCTTCGTCGTTGAAGAACGGCAACGACCACTCCCCTGGCTCCTCGAACACGCCGTCCAGCGAGATGTATTCAGTTGCAACCAACCTCATATAGTCGACCCCCCTTACGGCGATGGATGTGGCGGCGAATGGACCGGAGTCGGCATCGTACTGGTGCCGGCCGCGAGCACTCCGCCAGAGGATACGGTCCATGGGTCACATGGGATCACAAGCCGTCTCCGGGACGCTACTCCCAGACGGCCGTTCGAATCCAGACCCCTTTCGCAACATACGGGGAACCTTTCAGGCCCGGATACGGAACGGATCCGGAAGCGCCAGCGCTACTTCCCGGACACCTTTATGCTGGTGGACATGACCGAAGGAGCTGAACCGGGAGGCAGGGCGTGGGCGTGGGTCCGCCGCCTGCGCCGCCCCGACGAATTCCTGGCACTCGTGGGACTCGGCCTCACCGCGGTGTTCTGGCTGGCGATATCCCAGGTGCTCGGCCACGCGGCGGTCTCGTTGGCAGCGAGTGCAGCGATCGTGTTGGTGCTCGGCGTCATCGTGTGGCGTCGTTACGATCCCATGGTCATCAGCCGTCGGCGCAAGAACGCCTTCCGCGAGTCCCGCCTCGAAGGACCCGAGAGCGTGCTGGAAGAGGCAGGAGTGTCAGGGCAGCGGGAACGCTGACGGCATCTCCGGTCCGGCGACGCCGCCGATCGCGATCCGGAGCGCCGACGCACCTTCGAACTCTCCCCGTTTCGTCGCCGTGAGGACCTCGTAACAGGCCTCGAGCGCGGCCGTCAGCGGATCATCATCGAGCGCGAGGCCCGCGCCCCGGACCGCACGGGCCTTCGCGAGCCGTTCGAGATATCCGGCACGATCCTCGGGGCGCGCATGCCGGTAGTCCGATGCGACGGCGTCGAGCCGGGTCGCACCCGCATCGAGCGCGCGTCGTCGAGCCCGGCGGTCGTCACCGGTCGCCTGCGGATCGAACGCAGCGGCCGTCAGCCCATTCAGGGCGAGAGAGAACACCGCTGCAGCGACGGCCACCTCGCGCTGGCGCTCCGGGCCTAGCCCCTCGATCTGCCGCGCCAGGTGCGGCATCCGAAGCTCGAGCCGGCTCTTCGTGATCACCGGCACATTCAACAACAGATGGGAGAATGCCCACCTCATGCATTGGATCGAGCTGGTAGTCGCGCTGGTGATCATCCTGGCCGGCGCGGAACTGTTCACCAACGGGATCGAATGGGTCGGCGAGGGGCTCGGCCTCTCCGAGGGTGCCGTCGGCAGCGTGCTGGCAGCCGTGGGGACGGCCCTTCCCGAGACGCTTCTTCCCCTCATCGCGTTCGTGACGGGGGGGTCCGCGGCCGCGGTGAAGGACATCGGGGTCGGCGCCATCTTGGGCGCGCCGCTGATGCTCACCACCCTCGCGATGTTCGTCCTGGGGGTTGCGGTGCTGGTCTTCTCCCGTGGTGGGCGCCGGCCGACGGAACTGGACGGGGACGACGCCGTTATCCTCCAGGACCTCGGGTACTTCCTGGCGATGTACGCGCTGGCGTTCGGGGCCGGGTTGATCCACTGGCGTCCATTGCATT
>JAXDJY010000103.1:0-3004 GCA_034667445.1 Actinomycetota bacterium
CCGTTCACGGATTCACCTCGACGCTGTGGGACAGGTCCACGACCGAACGGAGCGTAGCCGCCACCGCGCAGTACTTCGATTCCGCGAGCCCAACGGCCTTCTCGGCCTTCACCAGATCGACGACGCCCGTCAGGACGAACCGCATGTGGATCGATCGGAAGGCCCACGGCGGGTCGTGGTCCTGCACCGTCGCGATCTCGACTTCGAGGCTCTGCAGGTCCTGGCGCTGTTTCTTCAGGATGACCACCGTGTCGTAGGCGGTACACGCCGCGAGCGAAAGGGGGAGGAGATCCGACGGCTTGGCGCCGTGACCGCGGACATCGCCGCCGATCTGCACCGCCGACCCATATGTCGTGTGGCCCAGGAATTGCAATCCCTCTCCCGTCCACAGAAGTCGCTGCGTGCCCATATATGCCTAGTCTATGGCGCGGCTCGCAGGCGCCCTCCGTACGTAGGATGCGTGCGTCTGCACCCCCGGCGTGGGGTACGCTTCGAGTTTCGGCGGAGGCGCGCAAGGGGACCCATGACCCAACGAGATCTGAGTGTCGTGATCGGTGAGGCCGAATCCTCACGGTCGGGACTGCTCCGGTTCATCTTGGAGGGCGAGGGGTTCAATGTCGCGGCGGAAGCCGGGACGGCCGCAGACCTCTCCGACGCGATCGCACTTCATCGCCCGGACGTCGTCGTCCTCGATGACGCGCTGGGTGTCGCGGGCGTGACGATCTCCCGTTCTATCGCTCCTGCGGCGAAGGTAGTGGTGGTGTGGCCGGCGGCGGTCCAGGCCGTCGGGGCGGATGCCCGCGTCGAACCGATCACGATCCTGCACGAGCTCGCCCCTACGATCCGCCGTGTGGCGGGCGGGGTCGCGGACGCCGACGTGACGGAGCCGTTCGAGCGGCCCGACTGGATAGGCAAGGTGCGGAAGGATCCGGCGAAGCTCCGCGAGATCTTGGCGAACGGGCGACCTACCCCGGCTGGGCCGAGCGTCACCGAACTGCAGGAGGCGAACCGCCGCAACCATCCGAGCATCGCAGAGGTCGCGGCCGCAGGGGCGGCGGCCGATCCGGCGATCATCGACATCCCCGGACCCGCGGGTGGGGACGGACAAGCCGACGAAGACGACGCGGACCGAAAGATCGGCGCCATCGCGCTCGGCGCTGCCGCCGTTGCGGGCGCCATCGTATTCTCCGCCGCCATCGGCAGCGGCTCCACCCCGGTGCATATCGCGGGTGAGGCTCCCGGTGACGAGATCACCGCGCCGGGGACCGCGCCGATCGGACCGATCGACCTCGGCGATCCGTTACTCCACGTCGGACACCACACGCAGCACCACAACCACGCAAACAACCCGACGAACCCGACCCACGGATCCGATGTTTCGTCCCACGTTGCGACCACAGGCGTTGGGACCACGGGAACAAGCGGTGGAACCCCCGGCAGTGGCGGTGGAGGGACCGGCGGTGGTGGACGCGGCAACGGCGGTGGTGGACGCGGCAACGGCGGTGGTGGCGGCAACGGCGGTGGTGGGGATGGAGGCCTCATTGCGCCCGGTCGGTCCGGTGAGCACAACCCGCACGGCGGCCCCCCGGGTCTGAACAAGGGACCTGACGCCACCCCTCCCGGTCACGCCAACGGCCACGCCCGTGGCCGCGGCCACGGAGCACCGGTTGGCACGCCGGTTCATCACCACAAAGCCTGATCGCCGAGCGGCGCTTCGGGCCCTTCCGATAGGCTCGCGTCCATGTCAATCCAGAACGGGTTCGACACGCTGCGCCGTGTCTACGTTCGCGAGCCCGATGTGGATTCGCTCGCCGGTTGGCAGACGTACAACTGGCGGAGCCAGCCCGACCCCGGGCGGATCGTCGAGGAGCACGCGGGGTTCCGCGCAGCTCTCGCCGACGCGGGGGCGGAGGTCGTATCGGGGAGAACCCTCGTTCCCGGGAACCCCGACGCGATCTACGCCTATGACCCCACCCTCCTGACCGGCGCGGGCGCGATCCTCCTTCGCCCCGGCAAGATCGGACGCCGCGACGAACCCGCGGCGTTGTCGAAGGACCTGATCGAGGCCGGGGTGGCCATCGTCGGTGAACTCGAGGCACCGGCCACCGCCGAAGGCGGCGACATGTTCTGGCTCGACGACACGACACTGCTCATCGGGCGCGGCTACCGCACGAACGACGCCGGCATCGATCAGATCCGCGCCTACCTGGAGCCGACTGGCGTCGACGTGCACGCGTTCGACCTGCAGCATTTCCAAGGACCCGAAGCATGTCTGCATCTGATGTCGTTCATCTCGCCGTTGGACCGTGACCTGGCGGTGGTGTTCCTGTCGATGATGCCGGTGAAGTTGGTCCAGCTCCTCGGCGAGTTGGGCATATCGTTCGTGGAGGTCCCCGAGGAGGAATACGACACGCTCGGATGCAACGTGCTCGCGCTCGGGCCCCGGGTGGCGCTCGCGATCGAGGGCAACAACGAGACCCGGCGGCGGCTCGAGTCGGCGGGCGTCGATGTTCGCGTCTTCGCCGCCGAGGACCTCTGCAAGAAGGGCGAGGGCGGTCCGACGTGCCTCACGCGCCCGCTGGACCGAGGCTGAGCGCGGCCCGGTAGGCTGACCCGATGGACGCGGTCTGGTTCTGGTTGCACATCGCGGGCACCGTTGGATTCATTGCGGTGCATGGCGAACAGGCGATAGCGATGTTCCGGATCCGCGCCGCGCAGCACGATCGAGCGACCATCGAGGCGCTGACCGAACGTTCGAAGGCAAAGACCGCTCGGAGCTACGCCGCCCTCGGAGTCATCGTCGTGTCGGGGAGCGCCGCGGGCATCCACCGGTCCGAGTTCGGGGAAGCATGGCTCTGGGCGGCGATCATCGTATTGCTGGTCACGGTGGGCCTGATGTCGGTCACCGCCACGCCGTGGATGAAGCGGCTCCGGTACGGCTGCACCCGATGGGCCAACGGCACCTATGCGATGGATGACGACGAACTGGCGCAGACCATCCAGG
>JAXDJY010000104.1:0-3160 GCA_034667445.1 Actinomycetota bacterium
CTGGCATTATCGGCTTCCTAAACCGGGTGTCGCAGGTCCGGTTCCTGCCGAGGGCACAGATGTGTGAGGTGAGGCGATCTCGCGAGGCCCCGGCTTCGCGAGATCGCCCTACCGGATCCGCTCCGCGTGCTAGTGACCGGCGTTCGTCACGTTCACGCATGCGATGTCGTACTGCGACACCGCGTGCGCGTTGCCACTGACCAGCGAGTGCGTTCCCTCGCTGCCGGCGTAGTTCGTTTCGGCATTGGCGAACCCACCCGTGTTGAAACCCGCCGGTGAGCTGGTCGCCCCTGCACTCCCGCAGGATGCACCGGGTTGGCCGGCGAAGGCCACGCCTGCGGGCGCGACCACGAACGCGAGGGCGAGCGCCGCCCCGAGGATCGCTTTCTTGATCATGTACTACCTCCCCTTGTCGTCTTCAGGAGGTCTACGGGCGAGCGGTGGGGATGGGTTGAATACAGCCGCCGCGGCTTACGGCTTGTAGGCCCAGAGGCCCTTGACTGAGCCGTTGGTTGCGTCGTGAGCGATCATGACCGCGTACACCCGGCCTGCACTCACTTGGCCCAAGGAGGTCACATATCGCGCGCTGCTCGGCCACCGGACGGCTAACCAGGTCGATGCACGCGGATCGAAGGTCGCCGCTTGGCCGCAATACCAGGCCAGAACGATGTCGCCGGCCATGCCGGCGTAGGTGTGGCACTTCCTTCTGGCGAGTGGAAGATCTGGAAGCCTGGTCCACGAGTCGGTCGCCGGATCGTATGACCCAGATCGGAGCGGCGGGGAGTCATACGCGATCATCTCCTCACCCGTCCCGGCCGCCGCTACGGATCCTGGCGACAGATGAAACGGCCCGATCGCTCGCCAGCTATCGCTCGAAGGATCGTACGCCTCGCCGTGCGCGTATCGGGTGTCGGCGATGTTTCGCCCGTTCAAGTTTGCCCCGTACACGATCATCTCCGAGCCGGTCCACACCGAGGTCGCCTCGTTGATCTTAAAAGGGGCAGGCGCGATCATTCGCCATGTATCGGATGACGGGTCATAGGCCGCTCCGTCCAGACGCGCCTTCCCGAAGGTCCTACCCCAGACGATCATTTCGGATCCTGTCCAGACTGCCGCGGCCGGGTCACGGGCCGACAACGGAGCATCCGAGATCGGGGACCACGTGCCCGATGCGATGTTGAATGTGTCCCCGTCCGCGCGCATCTTGCCGTCTGGGGTGACGCCACCCCAGACAAGCAAGGAGCCTCCTGCGGATACCGAACTTGCGTTGTACCGGTTCCCGATCGGAGACGGCGGAAGCGTATGCCACTCGGCGGCTACAGGATCGTATGCCTCACCCTCCACGGTCGGAACGGCGCCCGTCGGCGTGTGACCGCCCCAGTCGACCAGCTCCCCGCCCACCCATCGGAACACTCCTCCGTAACGGACTGTGGGCGGGTTGGGGAGCTTGACCCAGCCTTGAACGAGGCTTGTCCACGGATCGGCGACCGGCGACCGGCGACGACACGGAACTTGTAGGCGACGTGACTTCGGTTGCGGATGATGTGCACGCGGAACAAATCATCAATGTAGTCGCGAAAAGTCTGAGGAAGTGCCGCCCCGAATCGCTCATTCTCATTGCTGCCCTAGCGGATCAGCAACACCGGGCATGTCGCATGTTGCACGACCTTGTTCGCGACCCCGCCGAGCATCAGGCTCTTCCATTCGCTCATACCTCTGGAACCCAACACGATGAGGTCCGCCTTCACTGCCTCGGCAACCTCGACGATCTGCTCGGGAGTGTTCCCGGCACTCACGCGACGGATCTCTCCCTGCGACTCGATGCCCTTATCTCGGAACCTCGTCAACACATCGTTCACGAGTTCTTCGGCGGGGGTGGGCGGACCGAGGTCGACGTCGGACCCTTCATATCGTTCGTGCTCTCGAACATGAACGATGGTGACGACCGACCCGTAGCGCTCCGCCATATCCAACGCGGTGAGGATCGTCTTCTCGCTCTTCGATGACCCATCCACGGCAACAAGGATCCGCTCGAACACTGCTACACCTCCTCCTCACGCCGCTCGGGGTTGAGCCGCTCGACCTGCATGGCGTCGCGTGGCTCGTCCATCGATGCGACGGTTGCGCTGACCAGCTTCGGACGCGCCTTCGCGAAGTAGGCCATCCCGACGGGGAAACCAACGAGGAGTGGCGCTCCGAACGCCTGCCATTTCAGCCAGGTATCCCGGCGAAGTCCGGCTGCCTCCCAAAGATGTGCTGGGTATGCTGCGCCATCAGCGGCCCCCCAGAGCGGGAGGCCCACAACGATGACCGCGAGCAGGATCGCGCCCAAGAGGCCGTTCGGAGCGTTGAGGAGTTTGATCGCCGACGCCAACAGCACGACGACCAGGGCCGGGCGGATGACGCCGTCCGGTGCCCTCGATGAGACCCTCGCGCCCAGGTATACAGCTGGGAGCGCCCCGATCAGGATCGACGTCGTGAGGGCGAGCTGGAAATCTCCGACAACGATATGCGCGATCGCGGCAGACGTCACCAGCGGCACCGCCTGGACCAGATCCGTGCCGACCAGTTGCGCACCCCGGAGCTCCGGGTAGGTGAGCATCAAGCACACGATGATGATCGACCCCGACCCCACCGACGTGAGTCCGACGAGCATCCCGCCGACAGCGCCGATGAGGATGGTCAATGGGATGCGAACGTGGATCTTGGCCTCTGTGTCCAATGTGAGGCGTCGGCCGGCACGGGCCTCCGCGCTCCGACGGCCCTGAAGCCAAGCCTTGAATACCATCGCCGCCGCCGCCAAGCTCAGCGTGATCCCCAGAAAGACCTTCGTCGTGTTCTGCACGGCCTCGCTGTCGCCGCTCGCGTGCAGGAGCAGCACGCCGATGAACGCCGTCGGGATCGACCCCACGCACAGCCACCGCACCAGCTCCCATCGAACGGTGCGCCGACGCACATGAACGCCGCCGCCGACAGGTTTCATCACCATCGCGGCGATGAGGTCTGACGAGACCGCCGCTGTAGGGATGATCCCGAAGAAGATCACGAGGATAGGGGTCATCAAGGCCCCGCCGCCCATGCCGGTTAATCCCACCGTGAATCCGACGAGCACGGACGCGAGCGCGATCGCCCAATCGATATGCAACCAGTTCTCCCGAAT
>JAXDJY010000105.1:0-2747 GCA_034667445.1 Actinomycetota bacterium
CTCATGCACGAACACCCGTCGATCGCGTTGAAGACCTTGCAGGCCGTCGCCGGGCGCCTGCGGGACGCGACGAAGGCGCCAACCGCGTAGGACCGGCGGTGTTCCGCCGGCTCGGAGGGGAACGCCATGGCCGCAGCGCCGCAGGACGTACAGGATCTCGCGGCCGCCCGCGCTGCGGCGCGCGCGGCGAAGGATTTCGCCCTCGCCGATCGCCTTCGCGATGAGATAGCCGCCGCCGGGTGGATCGTGGCCGACGTCCCTGACGGGTTCACGCTCACGCGATCCACAGCCGAACCTTCGGATATCCGCGAGGTTTCGATGCGGGCGGCCGACGTCCCCTCCGTCCTAGCGGAGGACCCCACCGCCGATGTCTCAGTCCATTGGGTGGTCGAGGGTTGGCCGGGGGACGTTGTCCGAGCCATCGCGGGCTTCCGCGAACATCAGGACGGCCGTTCGGTCCAGTACGTGGTTGCCGACGTGATCGGGACCGAGCCCGACCGCTACGGCGCGGACGTGGAAGTGGTGGCCCTCGAAGCGGGCACCGGGTGGGCCGCCGCTCGAAACGCCGGGTTGAAGCGCTCCCGCGGCCGGCTCGTCTTCATCATGGACGGTTCTGTCGAACCCCAGGGCGACGTCTTCGGTCCGCTCGAGGAGGCGCTGGCGGACCCAACCGTGGGGGTGGCGGGGCCGTTCGGCATCGTGACGGCGGACCTCCGTGAGTTCGACGAGGCGCCGGGTGCGGGTGACGTCGACGCGATCGAGGGGTACTTCATGGCCCTGCGTCGCGACATGCTGGGCACCGCAGGGCTCTTCGACGAGAAGTTCAAGTGGTACCGCACCGCCGACATCGAGTACTCGTTCCGCGTGAAGGACTCGGGCACGCGGGCGGTCGTCGTTCCCTTGCCCGTGGCCAAGCACGAACACCGGATGTGGTTCAACACCGCGCCCGAGGATCGCGCACGGCTCTCCAAGCGGAACTACTACCGGTTCCTAGACCGCTGGCGCGATCGCTGGGATCTCTGCGTTGACCCGAAGCCGCCCGAACCGCACGATCACGGCCCCGACCACCACCACTGACCCCGCCCTCAGGCGGGCATGGGTGGGGTCGGCGGGATGATCTGCCGCCCGCCGTGGTGTTCGGGGCTCGGCATCGCCGGCTGTTGCACGGCGGCCGCCGCGGCGTTCTTCGCGTTCCTCGCCACGACCTCCGGGTCGGGGATGGGCTTCGTGCCGTCCGCGTAGGCCTTCAGATCGTCACCGTCGATGGTCTCGGTGACCAGGAGGAGGGCCGAGAGGCGATCCAGGAGGTCCCGGCGCTCTTTTAGGATGTTCTCGGCCTGTGTGTGCGCTTCCGCCAGCAGACGGGAGACCTCCTCGTCGATGGTCTGTGCTGTGGCGCCGGACATCTTGCCATTCGCCCCGCCGAAGAACGCGTTGGGATCGTCGTGCCCGAACGACAACGGGCCAACCTTTTCGCTCATCCCGTATTCGGAGACCATCGCGCGGGCGATCTGCGTGGCGCGCTCGAGGTCGTTCTGCGCACCGGTCGAGACCTCGTCGTAGACGATCTCCTCGGCCACGCGTCCACCCATCGCGAACGCGAGCATGTCCTTCAACTCGGGCTCGGTCGCGAGGTAGCGGTCCTCGAGTGGGCGCGTCATCGTGAGGCCAAGGGCCGCGGTACCACGCGGGATGATCGTGATCCGATGGACCGGGTCCAGGTTCTCGCAATAGTGAGCGACCAACGCGTGCCCCATCTCGTGCGACGCCACACGCGTCTTCTCCTTCGGGCTCATCACCCGGGACTTGCGCTCCAGTCCCATCGACGATCGGTCGATGGCCTCTTCCAGCTCGTGCTCGGTCACGGAGTTCTTCTCGCGGCGGGCGGCGAGCAGCGCGGCCTCGTTCACCACGTTCTCGAGGTCCGCGCCGGTGAAACCGGGGGTGCGCGCGGCGATGGTCCGAAGGTCGACGCTCGGGTCCAGCGCGACGCCTCGCGCGTGTACGCGGAGGATCTCCTCGCGTCCGTGAAGGTCGGGGCGATCCACGACGACCTGGCGGTCGAAGCGGCCCGGCCGGACCAGGGCGGGGTCCAGAACGTCGGGGCGGTTCGTGGCAGCCATGATGATGACGCCCTTGCTGGCGTCGAACCCGTCCATCTCGACCAGCAGCTGGTTCAACGTCTGCTCGCGCTCGTCGTGGGCGCCGAACCCGGCTCCGCTCACGCCCGCTCGGCCTTTGCCGATGGTGTCGATCTCGTCGAGGAAGACCAGCGCAGGTGCCTTCTCCTTCGCCTGCTGGAACAGTTCTCGGACCCTCGCCGCGCCCAATCCGACGAACATCTCGACGAACTCAGACCCGCTCATGAAGAAGAACGGCACGTTGGCCTCTCCTGCCACGGCCCGGGCCAGCAGGGTCTTGCCGCATCCGGGTGGCCCGAGGAGCAGCACACCCTTCGGGATGCGCCCGCCCAGGCGCTGGTACTTCTTCGGGTTCCGCAGGAACTCGACGATCTCTTTGAGTTCGTCCTTGGCTTCGTCGACGCCGGCCACGTCGTTGAACGTGGTCTTCATCTCCTTGCGGTCATAGATCTTGACCTTGTTCTTCCCCATGTTGAGCGCACCCGCACCACCGCCCGCCATGCGTTTGATGACGAAGAAGTAGAGGCCGAGCGCCAACAGGATCGGGAACCCCAGGTTGATGAGCAGTCCGAGCCACGGGCTAGAGGGTGCCTGGGTGAAGTCGAT
>JAXDJY010000106.1:0-4167 GCA_034667445.1 Actinomycetota bacterium
TGTCGAGCGTGCGATCGTCTGGGCCTCGAACCTGCGGTCGCTGAGCGGCGCGCCGGGGTCCGGAACGACGGGCGGCAAGTCCAGCCGCGGCCGCATCGTTTCGGTGTTCTCCTCGAAGGGCGGTACGGGGAAGACCTTCCTCACGACGAACCTGGCGACGTCGATCGCCGATATCACCGGAGAGGACACCGCCATCGTCGACCTCGACATCGACATGGGGGACGTCTTCACCTACTTCGGTCGTGAACCGTCCGCGTCGATCCAGGACCTGATGGAGCTCGGCGAGGGCGCAGAGCACGATCAGATCCGCGGCGTCGGTGTGCAGTTGGGCGATCACTTGTGGGCCTACGGCGCACCCCCCGACCCCGCTGCGGAGGCACCGGCGGGCGAAGCGGTAGGGAAGTTCCTGCGCGCCATCAGGTCGGATTTCCAATACGTGGTCGTAGATGCGTCGGTCGACTACTCCGACTCGGCGCTCGTGTGTTTCGACCTCTCAGACACCATCTGTCTTGTGGCCGGGCTGGACGTCGTTGCCGTCAAACACCTGTCGAAGGCACTCGACACGCTCCTCACGATCGGCCTCCCGCGCGAGCGCTTCCGCGTCGTTCTCAACCGCGCCGACTCGAAGGTGGGTCTGGACGCAGGGGATGTTGAACGAGTGATGAAGATCGAGGTGGACGCGATGATCCCGTCCAGCCGGCTCGTCCCCACATCGTTGAACAAGGGCCGCCCGGTCGTACTGGACGAGCCCACGTCCGAGGTCTCCGCCGCCGTTCGCTCGCTCGCCACGAAGTTCACCGGGTCCATCGACGCCGCAGAGCCACAGGTGATCCCGACGGTGGTTCGCAAGAAGTTCCGATTGTTCTCGCGCTCCTAGGAGGTAGCCCCCCATGTCCCTCGCAGATCGTCTCGCCAAAGCGCAGCAGAAGGACCGGATATCCGAGGTCCGCACGCGAGTGCAGGAACGCCTGGTCGAGGTCCTCGGTCCACGCCTTTACGACTCGACCCTGTCGGACACCGAACTCGAGGGCCTGGTCCATCAGCGCCTCCGCGAACTGTTGGATGAAGAGGAAGGTCCGCTCTCCGCGCAGGAGAAGCTCCTCATCGTGCGCCAGATCGGCGACAGCGTGCTCGGACTCGGACCGCTCGAGCCATACGTTCGTGATCCGGATGTCACCGAGATCATGGTGAACAACTGGGACACGATCTACGTCGAGCGCGCAGGCAAGCTCTACTGGACCGGGACGAAGTTCCACGACGAGGGCCAGCTCCGCCGAACGATCGACAAGATCGTCGGGAAGGTCGGCCGGCGCGTCGACGAGGCAAGCCCGTACGTGGACGCCCGACTGCCGGACGGTTCCCGTGTGAACGCGGTCATCCCGCCGCTCGCGATCGACGGCCCGTGTCTCACGATCCGGAAGTTCGCGGCGGATCCGTACCAGGCCGATGACCTCGTGGAGTTCGGGACCATGACCTCCCAGGTATCGCAGTTCCTCGAGGCGTGTGTTCGTGGACGGATCAACATCATGGTGTCCGGTGGTACCGGCGCCGGGAAGACCTCGACGCTGAACGTGTTGTCCTCGTTCATCCCCGACGACGAGCGCATCGTCACGGTCGAGGATGCCGCCGAACTGAAGCTCCAGCAGCCCCACGTCGTTCGCCTGGAATCCCGTCCGCCGAACATCGAGGGTAAGGGGCAGGTCACCATCCGTGACCTCGTCCGCAACTGCCTGCGGATGCGGCCGGACAGGATCGTCGTCGGAGAGGTTCGTGGCGCTGAGGCGCTCGACATGCTCCAGGCGATGAACACCGGTCACGACGGTTCCATCAGCACCATCCACTCCAACTCGCCGCGCGACTCGCTCGCTCGGCTGGAGACGATCACGATGATGGCCGGGATGGAGATCTCGTCCAAAGCGATCCGCGAGCAGGTGTCCTCGGCGATCCAGCTGATCGTGCACCAGCAGCGCCTCAAGGACGGCTCCCGCCGGTTCACCCACGTGACCGAACTCTCAGGCATGGAAGGTGAAGTCATCACCCTGCAGGACATCTTCCTCTTCGACTTCAGCGACGGGATCGACGAGAACGGACGGTTCAAGGGCCGCTTGAAGGCGACGGGTCTGCGGCCGAAGTTCCTGGACAAGCTCGCCGAGCAAGGCATCAACGTGGACGCAGATCTCTTCGCGTTGGAGAAGCGAGGATCTGCATGATCGCAGACTCCTTCCTTTCTTCGTCCGGGTTCCAGGTGGTTATCGGTGCGCTCGTGCTGGTCGCGGCGTTCGCGATCGGCTGGCTGCTGTTCGGAACGGCGATGCGGAGCAAGCAGGACCGCGCGATGGCCGCCCGCATGGCGAGCATCACCGGGACGGTCCAGCCGGGGGTCTCGGGCACCGACAAGACGGCGGGTGGATGGATCCCCGCCGGTGCCTCCTCGTTCGGCGCGAGGTTCGCCCGATCGGGCGGCTTCAGCGACCAACTCGACCTCCAGCTCGAAGCGGCCGGCGTGTCGATGCGGTCGGGAGAATTCGTCGTCACCTCCGTCATCGCAGCTGTCATAGGTGCGGTCGTCGGTGCAGCGGTGCTGCAGAGTCTGATCCTTGGGCTGGTGGTCGCGGCCATCGCGGGGGCGGCGCCGACCATAGCCCTGCGGGTCGCTCTCAGGCGGCGTGAGGAGAAACTGCGCGAACAGCTTCCGGACGTCCTCACCATCATGGCGAGTTCGCTACGCGCCGGGCACAGCTTCCTCCAGGCGCTGGACACCGTCGCCAAGGAGATCAACCAGCCGGCCGCCACCGAGTTCCAGCGGGTGGTGTCGGAGATCCGATTGGGCCGTCCGGCCGATGATGCGCTCAGCGCGCTGTCGGAGCGGGTCGGAAGCCCCGACTTCCGGTGGGCGGTGTTGGCGGTCAACATCCAGCGTGAGGTCGGCGGTAACCTCGCCGAGATCTTGGACACGGTCGCAGATACGCTTCGCGAACGCGCGACCATGCGCCGCCAGGTGCGGGTGCTCACCTCCGAAGGCCGGCTCTCGGCATGGGTTCTGGGCTTGATGCCGTTCGCGATCGGTCTCTACATGTTCGCCGTGAACCCTTCCTACATCGGGCTGTTGTTCAACACCCGGGTCGGGTTGATCATGCTCATCGTGGCCGGCTGTCTGCTGGTGATCGGTGCGTACTGGATGAAGAAGATCGTGGATATCGATGTCTGAGACCGTCTTCCTGATCGTCGCGGTCGTCGGTGTGATCGGCGCGGTGTTCCTTGCCGGCGTTGCTCTGGACCCCTCCGGAGGCGACAAGACGCGGGCGATGAAGCTCCTGCAGTCGCAGGTCGGGTCCCAGTCGATCCCGGATCTCCGGGAGCAGAGCCTCCAAGAGAACTTCGGCAGGCGCGTCTTGCTCCCGGTCGTCGGGGGCGCGGCCAAGGTCGCCAAGCGGGTGACGCCGATCGATTCGCGCCAGCGCCTCGAGAAGAAGCTCCTGCTCGCGGGCGGGCCTGCAGGGTGGGATGCGGAACGCGTCATGGCGTTCAAGGTCATCGGTGCGGTGGGTGGCCTCATCCTTGGGTTCTTCCTAGCCAGCCTCATGGGCTTGGGTGGTTTCCTCATCTTCGTCGTCGCCGGGCTGGTGACCTTCGTCGGGTTCGTCCTGCCGGACTCCATCCTGAGTCGTCGTGTGGAAGAGCGGCAGAAAGAGATCCTGAAGACCCTGTCGGATACGCTGGACCTGCTCACCATCAGCGTGGAGGCCGGGCTGTCGCTGAACTCGGCGATCTCCCAGGTGGTTCAGAACGTGCCGGGGGTCTTGTCGGCGGAGTTCGCGCGGATGCTCCAGGAGATCCAGCTCGGCGTTCCTCGGTCAGATGCCTTCCGCCACCTGGCCGAACGAACGGATGTCGAGGAACTGAACGCCTTCGCCCTGGCGATGGTGCAAGCCGACGTGTTCGGCGTATCCATCGCGAGTGTGCTCCGCACCCAGGCACAGCAGCTCCGGATCAAGCGTCGCCAGCGGGCCGAAGCCAAGGCCCAGCAGACGCCCGTGAAGATCGTGTTCCCCTTGATCCTCTGCGTGATGCCGTCGCTGTTCATCGTGATCATCGGCCCCGGAGCCATCCGGATCCTGCAGAACCTGCTCGGGGGCTAGGGGAATCGGTCCAGAGGGAAGGCGGCAT
>JAXDJY010000107.1:0-6743 GCA_034667445.1 Actinomycetota bacterium
CCCCGACCAACCCGGACCCGATCTCAACCCCGGGACGCTACGCGGTCCCCCACCTGACCCACAGCGGGAAAACCCTGTGGATTCACGAACAGCAGGTGGCAACCGAAAGTTTCTTGGCACTCCGGCAGTGACCTGCGTTTTCCCCATGGGGATAACCATGTGAAGAAGTGTGAATCACACGTCTGACATTCTCAGCCGTTTGGACGAGGGAAACGGGCGGATGTGCGTGGGGGCGGGGGCGGTGCGGCGGGCGGTCGGGGCGTCTCGCGGGCTGCTCACACTCCTTAAGGATCACACCCCGTAGCAGTGACCAGGGGGCTGCCGTCGGTTCGACGGCGCCCTCGAGACACTCCCTCCCTGACACGCCGGGCCTCGGCCTCCGTGCCTTGCTCCTACAGGGTTGGGTCTAGTCGAGGTGGTATTCGAACATCACGTGGCGATTGCCGTTCCAGCGTCCGCCGGTGGTTCGGTAGAGGGCCATCGCAGGCCCGTTGTCTTCATCGGTGAGTACCCAGATGGTCAGGCATCCGCGCTCCTGTCCGATGTGTCGCAATTCCTCAATGAGGGCGCGGGCGACCCCGTGGCGTTGCGCCTCCTCCAAGACAGCGATCTCATTCAGGAAGAGTTCGGCTCGTTTGTCGGGATGGAACACCTCGACCGCGGACAGGAAGCCGGCCGGCCGATCATCCAGGTAGCCGAGCAACAGGTGGTGTCGTTCGTCGGCGAGGAACCGCCGCGTCTCATCGCGGCGCACCTCGTGATCAAACATTTCCCCGAACCGATCAACCTCGGCCTCGTCGCCAGCCCCCGCCCGCCGCACCGACACGCCGCCGCCACCCATCACCCCACCAGCCTAGCCAGAGTGCCAACGGAGTGGGATCAGCTTGCCAGACGGAGGGAGTGCGCCGAGGGCGTCGTCGAGCCGACGGCACCCCCGTTGCCATCTCCGGGGAGCGCCATCCTCAAGGAGTGCGAGCAGCCCGCGGCGCGCCCCGACCGCCCGCCGCACTGCCCCGCTCCCACGCACATCCGCAACGCAGAAAGGCCGGGGACGAGCCCCGGCCTCCATGCATCGTTCTTGGACCAGCCGCTACTCCGCCGCAGTCACCTCGACGGTAACCACCGGGTCGACATCCTGGAACAGATGGATCCGCACCTCGTGGTTCCCGACCGACCGGATGGGTTCGTCAAGATGGACGTCCTTCCGATCGATGGTGACCTCGGCGGTCGCTGCGATGGCCTCCACGATCTCGGCGGCCGTGACGGAGCCGAAGAGCTTGCCCTCCTCGCCGACCCGGGCGGAGATGGCCACCGGTCCGGCGGCGATGAGCTTGGAGGCGATGACCTCATACTCACTCTTCTGCGCCGACTCCCGGGAGGTATGCGCGCGACGAAGGGTTTCGGAATGCTTGACGGCCCCCTTCTCGGCCCTGACGGCAAGACCACGCGGCACGAGGAAGTTCCGGGCGTAGCCGTCGGCGACATCCACGATGTCCCCCGGGACACCGAGCTTCTCGACGGGCTTCTGGAGGATGATCTTCATCGTGTCGAGTAAGGGAGGAGGGCCATCTCTCTCGCATTCTTGACGGCCGTGGCGACGTCACGCTGATGCTGCACGCAGTTGCCCGAAACGCGACGGGCGCGGATCTTGCCCCGCTCCGAGACGAACTTCCGCAGCGTCATCGTGTCCTTGTAGTCGACGTAGGCGACGCGGTCCTTGCAGAACACGCACACCTTCTTCTTGGGCTGTTTCTTCCAGCCCTTCTCGTCTTTCTCTTTCCGTGGGGGACGCTTGGTCCCTGCTTTCGCTTTACCCGCCATCCAGTGGTGTCTCCTCACTCGTGCCACCGACGGGTGCCGCGACGCGTTCGCCCCAGTCACTGCCGCTGGTCGCGGACGAACGTGACTGACGCTCCACCTTCGCGGTCGCCCACTTCAGGCTCGGGCCGAGCTCGTCGGCCTCGATCTCGATGGCGCTCCGCTTCTCGCCTTCCTGGTTCTCCCAGGCGCGATAGTTCAACCGGCCGGCCACAACCACGCGAGATCCGCGCGTCAGCGACTCAGCTGCGTTCTCGGCAAGGGTGCGCCAGCAGTTAACGCTGAAGAACGACGTCTCGCCGTCCTTCCACCCGCCGTTCCCATCGGGCATGCGACGGTTCACCGCGATCCGGAACTTGCACACTGCCGCCCCATTGGGCGTGTATCGCAGTTCGGGGTCATCGGTCAGGTTCCCAACCACGGTGACCTGGTTATCGCTCGCCATGTTGCACTCACCAACCTTCCGGGGTCCGCGCCTCCGCTTAGGCGGAGGCGGGGGAAGCTGTCTTCTTCGATGTCTTGCTGCTGGGGACCGGCACGACCGTCACCTTGAACCGAACGACTTCATCGGCCAGGTTCAGGACGCGTTCGAGTTCGGTCTGGACGGTCGGTTCGGCCGAGAACTTCACCACCACGTAATAGCCTTCGTGCTGGTCGTTGATCTCGTAGGCGAACCGGCGCCGTCCCCATCGGTCGATGTTTCCGACCGCTCCGCCGGAGGTGGACACCACATTGGTGATCCGTTCGACGGCGGTTCCCACCAGGGCCTCGTCGGCCTCGGCGGGGAGGATGAGCATGATCTCGTATTCCCTCAATCTTCACCTCCTCTGGGCTAGACGGCCCTCCCACGTGAGGGAGAGCAGAAGGACTTGAGGGTCGTCCAGCAGTGTACGTGACCAGCGCGAACGCTAGCACCCGGCTCTGACACACGAGGGGCGCGAGTCCATGCAGGCCGAGATCCAGTCGACGTTTCTGCGCCGTTAGCCGCATCGGCCCGAACATAACCCGAAGGGCTCCTCCCACATCGCCGTCCGGTCGGCTATCCTTTTTGGAACGAGCCGTGCACTCCAAGGAGGTGCGAGCAAGATGGGCATCACGATCAACGACCTTCGCGCGTGGAAGTCCGCGCACAAGCGGTGGGCCATGCTCACCGCCTACGACTTCCCAACCGCCCAGATCCTGGACCGAGCGGGAGTACCCGTCCTGCTGGTGGGTGACTCCGTCGCGAACAACGTCCTGGGCTACGCCGACACCCTCCCGGTCACGATGGAGGACATGCTCCATCACACGGCGGCGGTTGCTCGAGGGGTCGAGCACGCGATGGTGGTGGGCGACATGCCCTTCCTCAGCTACCAGGTCTCCCTCGAGGAGGGCGTCCGGAACGCCGGGCGCTTCCTGAAAGAGGCCGGTGCGCACGCGGTCAAGATCGAGGGTCCCCAATACGACCTCATCCTCAAGCTGGTCGAACTCGGCATCCCCGTGATGGCCCACATCGGGCTCACCCCGCAATCCGTTCACGAGATGGGTGGCTACCGGATCCAGGGGCGTGGCGAAGAGGCGGCGCGCAAGCTCCTCGACCAAGCGCTCAACCTCGAGAAGGCCGGCGCGTTCGCGCTGGTGGTGGAGGGCGTTCCCGCCGAGGTCGGCGCACAGATCACCTCCGAACTCCACGTTCCGACCATCGGGATCGGCGCGGGGCCACATACGGACGCCCAAGTCCTGGTGATCAACGACCTGCTCGGGATCAACGAGGACGTTCCGAAGCTCGCGAAGAAGTACGCGGACGTTCGAAGCGTGATGACCGAGGCCGTTACCCGCTTCGTAGCCGATGTCGAGAAGGGCGCGTTCCCGGACCAGGACCACAGCTACCAGTAGGCGCGCAGCGCTCGGATAGGCTCGCGGGGTGTTCGAACTCCGCATGGATGCTCCGGCCCAGCAGGCTGTTGCTGCCGCGTTCTCGGTCCTCGCGCTCGCGATCGCCGCGCTCGCGGGAGTCCGATACCGAGGGGCGAGGGATCCGGCAACGCTCTTCGTGGCCGTCGCGTTCTTGACGCTTGGGGTCAACGCCGCGATCCTCGGTGTGCACTGGCCGCGACTGAACCTCGCCTCCGGACCGTCAGGATTTGAGTTGGACTCGCGGGGACCCGCCACCGCCTGGCTGGGGGGATGGCTGATCGCTGGGGTAAGTCTCGTGCTCACTCGTCCCTGGTGGGATCGCCGAGGCCGACGGGCGATCCGACCGCTCCTCGTCCTAGGAGGCGCGTCCGCTCTGACGGCGTTGATCGATGTCGTAGCGATCGTCTCCCATCCGAATTTCCTGGTCCCCGGCATCGGAATCCTGCCCAGGTATCCGACCCTCTATGGCAATGCGTCGGTCAAGGGGCCGGGCTGGGTGCTCGCCGTCCTGGCGTTCTTCGCGCTCGGCGTCGCGGGGGTCCGACTGCTCCGGCAGCGCCGGGGCGGAAGCGCCATGCTTGCCGCGGCGTCCTTCGTCGCCGCCCTGGGGCTGCTGTCGACGGCGCGGAAGTCGACGTTCGCAACCGGCTGGTTCGAGTGGGTCGACGTCTGGCCGATGCTTGTCGCTGCGCTGGCGTTCACTGCGTTACTGGTGGACCTGCGGGTCGACACGTCGCGGATGCGGCGGGCCACCGACCGGGCGCGGGCGGTGATGGGCGGTCGCGCCGAGATCGCGAACATGCTCGGGCACGAGGTGAAGGGACCGGTGGCGACGATCCGCGGATTGGCCGGCACGACGATCACCCACTACGACCGTCTCTCCGATACCGAGCGCCGGGAGTTTCTGTCGCTGATCGAGCAGGAATCGCGGAAGCTCCTCACCACCGTTGACCAAGCGTCGCTCGGGATGAAGGTGGATGCGCGAACCCTGTCGTTCGTCACCCATCCCACGGAACTCGCGGTGGTCGTCCGGGATGTGGTGGACGGATTCGATGCCGGCGAGCATCAGCTCACGTTCGACGCGCCCGAGCCGGCGGCCACGGCAACCGTCGATCGGAAGTGGCTGGCCGAAGCTGTCCGGCAGGTTCTCCTCAACGCCGCCACCTTCTCGCCGCCGAGATCGCCGATCCGCATCGTCGTGCGGCAGATGGACCGGAACACGGCGGCCGTCGACATCATCGACGCCGGTCCAGGCATCCCCAGGGACCAGTGGGAGACCGTCTTCCAGAAATTCGCGCCATGGCGGCCCGAGGGCTACGAAGAGGTCGCGGGCACGGGGCTTGGGTTGTTCATCGCGCGAGGCATCGTGCGGGCCCATGGAGGCGATGTCCGTTTCGCTGACCGCCCGAGCGGAGGTACCATGCTTTCCATCCAGCTCCCGACGGGGCGGCCGATGGAGGGGACGGAGTGAGCGAAGCGGCCCGAAAGGTCACGCTACTGATCTGTGACGACCACAAGGTCCTCACGGATGCGCTCGCCATGGTCGTTGGTCTCGACGCCGATCTCACGATGATCGCGCCGCCCGTTCACACCGCGGAAGAGGCCATCGAGATCTGCGCGGACCAGCTGCCGGATGTGGTGCTCATGGACATCGTGTTCAAGGGCGGGATGTCGGGCATCGACGCCACGCGGGCGATCAAGGCCGCCTCGCCCTCCACCAAGGTCGTCATCATGACCGCCCACGACGACGAACACCTGCTGGTCGAGGCCGTCGAGGCAGGAGCGTCGGGATTCCTGGGTAAGGATGAGGCCGCCGAAGAGATCCTCTCCGCCGCCAAAGCCGCGGCCGAGGGAGAGGTTCTCATCGACCCCGTGACGTTGACGCGGCTGCTGCACCGCGTCGCCTTGGAACGCGAAGAGCGCCGGGACGCGATGAACCTCCTCTCCGACCTGACGGAGCGAGAGAAGGAGATCCTCCAGCTCCTGGCCGAGGGGATGCGGAACGACGACATCGCCACGAAGCTCTTCATCAGCCCACAGACGGTTCAGACCCACATCCGGAACATCCTCGGCAAGCTCAGGGTGCATTCCAAGCTGGAGGCCGTGGCCTTCGGGGTGCGTCACGGGGCCATTTCCGTCTAACGCAACACCTCGAACCCGGACCTAAAGTCGCCCTATACCTCGGCCGAAATCATTCGAGAACACAAGGCGGCGGCAACGCCGCGTGGTTACGGGCCACCACCCCCTCGGTGTCCCCAACCGATGTTGGGCCCGAGTCCACCCCTCCCGGACTCGGGCCCTACTTCATGCCGATGAGTCGGCGGTAGCGAGCCTCAACCGAGCCCGCGACGGCGCACCTTGCCCGAAACGGTCCGTGGGATCTCCGCGCAGAGGGTCAGCTCCCGCGGGAACTTGAAGCGGGCGAGCCGCCCGTCAACGTGGGTCTGGAGTTCGCGGAGGGTCGGCGGGTCGTCGATCGTCGCCGGGACCACGAACGCCGTGACGTGCTGGCCCCACTCAGGGTCCGGGGAGCCGGCGACCGCGACGTCTGCAACCTTCGGATGATCCGCGATCGCGCGTTCGACCTCTTGGGGCCACACCTTCTCGGCACCGGTTCGGATGAGATCGTCCGAACGGCCGGCGATGACGAGGCGTCCGTCGGCATCTATGGCTCCGAGATCGCCGGTCCGCAGCCATCCGTCGATGGTGAACGCCTTCGCCGTGGCCTGCCCGTCGTGACGGAATCCGCTCATAACTGTTGGTCCGCGGAGTTCGACCCCACCGTCCTGGGTGAACCGGACCTCGGTCTCCGGGAACGGGATACCGTCATAGGCGATCCCCCCCGAGGTCTCGGTGAGGCCGTAGGTCGTCACCACCCGAGCTCCCAGCCGCTCGGCGCCCTCGCGCAGCCCGGGTTCGAGCGGGGCGCCACCGACGAGGAGGGTGACGTCCGGCAGCGCAAGGGCGGCCGAGACCAACCGCTGCACCATCGTCGGCACGACGGACGCGAACAGCGGCCCACCCGAGGT
>JAXDJY010000108.1:0-5263 GCA_034667445.1 Actinomycetota bacterium
CGCTCGCGTTCCTGCGCCATCCAGTCCATCTGCGCCGTGCCTTCATGCACCTCACCGATCTTGTACGCCTTGCCGGTGTAATAAAGGATCCGCTCGGTCGTCGTGGTCTTACCGGCATCGATGTGCGCCATGATCCCGATGTTCCGGGTGCGGGCAAGCGGGTACTCACGGATCTCCAACCCCTTGCCCCCTTTCTTGACGTCCTGTTCTGCCTGTGCCACGTGCACCTTCTCTGCGGGGACCGCCATCTAGACGTCCCCCTCGCTCGACGTGTGCTGCATCACCAGCGATAGTGCGCGAACGCCTTATTGGCCTCCGCCATCTTGTGCATGTCTTCCCTGCGCTTGACCGACGCACCTGCGCCGTTCGCCGCGTCCATGATCTCGGCGACCAACCGCTCGGCCATCGAATTCTCGCGGCGTCCGCGGCTGTAGTTCACGAGCCAACGGAGCGCCAGGGTGGTTCCGCGTTGTGGTTTGACCTCGATCGGCACCTGATAGGACGCTCCACCGACCCGCCGCGACTTCACCTCGAGTTGCGGACGAACGTTCTCGACCGCCTTCTTCAAGGTGATGACCGGGTCGTTCGCCGTGCGTTCGGAGATGATCTCGAGCGCCTTGTACACCGTCCGCTCGGCCACCGTCTTCTTGCCGTGCAACAGCACCTTGTTGATGAGCTGGGTCACGAGCTGGTTCTGATAGACGGGGTCCGGCGTGACGTCCCGACGTACGGCAGGGCCCTTGCGCGGCATTACTCTCCGCCCTTCTTGGCGCCGTAACGGGAGCGGGCTTGCTTGCGATCCTTCACACCCGAGGTGTCGAGCGTCCCGCGAACGACCTTGTAGCGAACTCCGGGGAGGTCCCTCACCCGCCCGCCACGCACGAGCACGATGGAGTGTTCCTGAAGGTTGTGGCCGACCCCCGGGATCAGGGCCGTGATCTCGACCCCGGTGGTAAGCCGAACGCGGGCGACCTTGCGCAGCGCGGAGTTCGGCTTCTTCGGGGTCATGGTGTAGACACGCGTGCAGACGCCGCGGCGCTGAGGAGCGCCCCTCAGCGCGGGGGCTTTGGTCTTCGTCTTCGGGACGTGACGTCCCTGCTTCACGAGTTGCTGGATGGTGGGCATAGGTCTCTCGTCTGCACTCTTCCGTTGTCAAACACCGGGGATCGGCGGGAGTCCGAACCCGCAGGCCACTTCAACGAACGCAACCCGGGAGTCGCTGCTCGAAGATCCCTCTTCTTCAAACCCAGAAGTTGGACGCGCCAGGCGGACCTGCCGAACCGGGGCGCGACCGATAAAGCTACTGGCCACGTACGTGGAGTGTCAACCCGAGGGGTGCCTTCCGGCGTGAGGCGCCGGTCCTTCAGGGCAACCTTGATAGCCTACCCGACCGATGCCTGCACCGACGACCTTCCGCGCCATCGCCGAGCAGGCTGCCGAGCATGGAGGATCGGTCATCCGTGCAGCCCGCTCACGCTCGGACCTCGCGCACGAGGCAACGGACAAAGGCCTTCCCGGTGACTACGTGACGGCGATCGATCTTGAGAGCGAGCGCGCCGTCACGTCCGTGCTGGCCTCCCTTAGTCCCGGCGTCCCGATCCTGGCCGAAGAATCGGGCCGTACAGCGGAGCTGGGCGATCGCTATTGGGTGGTGGACCCACTGGACGGCACGA
This sequence comes from Actinomycetota bacterium, assembly GCA_034667445.1. Lineage (GTDB taxonomy): Bacteria > Actinomycetota > UBA4738 > UBA4738 > HRBIN12 > JANXVR01. Next base: position 1,674 of record JAXDJY010000108.1, read on the forward strand.
CGAACTTCGTCCACCGGTTCCCTATCGTCGGCGTGAGCGTTGCACTCGTCGATAACGGCGCACCGGTCGCCGGGGCGGTCCACGCCCCATACCTCGGGGAAACGTACGGTGCCGAGCGCGGCGAGGGCGCGTGGCTCACCAGGACGGGGGCCTCTCCCGAGCGTCTCCACGTGAGCGGGCGGGAACCGGGTCGCGCGGTGGTCGGGACCGGGTTCCCGTTTCGCCACCCCGCACGGCTCCCCCGCTACCTCCGGGCGTTCGGGCAGGCACTGGAACGGTTCGAAGACCTGCGAAGGCCGGGGGCGGCGAGCCTCGACCTGTCGTGGGCTGCCGCCGGCGTCTTCGACGGGTTCTTCGAACTAAGCCTGGCTCCCTGGGACGTGGCCGCGGGTGGATTGCTCGTGATCGAGGCGGGGGGTCGGGTCACCGACTGGCACGGTGGCCAGGACTGGCTCGAGGGGGACATCCTGGCCGGCTCCCCGGAGATCCATGGAGAGCTGCTCGCGATCGCGGATCTCAGCGGCTGACCCCGCACCGGACAGATCCGAGCCCGACACCAGGAAGGGCCCCGATCAGGGCCCTCCCTTGCGTTCTGCGATACCGGCTCTGCGTTACTCGTCCTTGGACGTACCGACACCACCGAGCATCTGCTCTGCCTGTGCCCTGGTGAGCCCGGCCGGAACCAGCTCGCCCGACTCGCCCGCCGCCATGGCGTCGGCAAGTTCCTTCTGGCGCACGAGCCAGTACTCGGGGATGGCCTCGGGCTTGATCCGCACCTGGACGTTCCGGTAGCGGCTCATCCCCGTGCCCGCCGGGATCAGCTTGCCGATGATCACGTTCTCCTTCAGGCCGAGCAGCGGATCCGACTTCGCGCCGATGGCGGCGTCGGTCAGGACCCGGGTGGTCTCCTGGAAGGAAGCCGCCGAGAGCCACGAGTCCGTGGCCAGCGAGGCCTTCGTGATGCCGAGGAGTACCGGGCGGGCCGAAGCCGGCACGCCGCCGCTCTCGACCACTTCGGAGTTCGAATCCTCGAACACGCGGCGGGCCACCATGTCGCCCGGCAGGAACGTGGAGTCCCCGGGTTCGATGATGTGCACCTTCCGCAACATCTGACGAGCGATGAGCTCGATGTGCTTGTCGTGGATGGTCACGCCCTGGCTCCGGTAGACCTGCTGGACCTCGTCCACCAGGTGCTGCTGCAGCGCGAGCACGCCTTCGACCCGCAGTTTCTCGTGCGGGTTCACCGAACCCTCGGTGAGCTGCTGGCCGACCTCGACACGCTCTCCGGCCGCGACGGTGAGCCGGGCCCGGAAGCTGACCGGGTACTCGACCTCGTCGCCACTGTCGTCCGTCACGCGGATCTTCCGAACGTGCTTCTCGTCGTCGTCCTCGATCGTCACCGTGCCGCTGAGCTCGGTGATCTGCGCCTCGCCCTTGGGCTTGCGCGCCTCGAACAGCTCGACCACACGCGGGAGACCGTGCGTGATGTCCTCACCCGCCACACCACCGGTGTGGAAGGTTCGCATCGTCAGCTGGGTGCCGGGCTCGCCGATGGACTGAGCCGCGATGATGCCGACCGCCTCACCGATGTCCACGATGCGGCCGCTCGCGAGCGAGCGCCCGTAGCACAGCGCGCACACCCCGATCTCGGCCTCGCACGTGGTGACCGACCTGACCTGGACGAACTCGACGCCGCCGTCGACCAGTGCCGTGGCGACCTCGTCGCTGATCTGATCGCCCGTCAGCCCAACCTTCTTGCTCCCGACCTTGACGTCTTCGGCCAACACGCGGCCGAACGCCGACGTGTCCAGGTGCTGGTGCTTGACCACCGTGCCGTCGGGACGCCGGACGTTGATCCTCGCGGGAACGCTGCGGTCGGTGCCGCAGTCCTCCTCGCGGATGATCAGTTCCTGTGCCACGTCGACGAGCCGCCGCGTGAGGTACCCGGAGTCGGCGGTACGCAGCGCCGTGTCGGCGAGTCCCTTGCGTGCACCGTGCGTCGAGATGAAGTACTCGAGCACGGACAGCCCTTCGCGGAAGTTCGACTTGATGGGGCGAGGGATGATCTCACCCTTGGGGTTGGCGACCAAGCCTCGCATGCCCGCCAGCTGGCGGATCTGCATGATGTTCCCTCGGGCGCCGGAGTTCGCCATCATGAAGATGGGGTTGGTCGGCGTGAAGCCGGCCTCCATGGCCTCCTTGACCTCGTCCGTCGCCTGCGTCCAGATCTCGATGAGCTCCTGACGACGCTCGTCGTCGGTGATGATGCCCTTGCGGTACTGCCCTTCGACCTTCTGGGCTCGCTTCTCGTGCTCGTCCAGGATCTTCTGCTTGCTGGGCGGCACGGTGACATCCTCGACGCCGATGGACACCCCGGCGCGGGTGGCGTAGTGGAAGCCCAGGTTCTTCAGGTTGTCCAGCACCTCCTCCGTGGCCGCACGGTCGTAGCGGTGGACGACTTCATCCACCAGACGGGCGATATCGGACTTCAACACCGGATGGTTGCGGTACTCGAAGTCCTTCGGGAACGCCTCGTTGAAGATCACACGGCCGATCGTTGTGCGCACCACGGGGGTCTGCCCGTTCTCGGCGTTCCAGCTCTCCGGCAGCATGTCGTCGGGCATCGCCTTCTCGTCCAAGCGGATGCGGATGGGGTCGTGCAGATGCATGTGACCCATGTCCAGCGCGAGCAACGCCTCTGCGACAGAACCCAGCGTCGGTATCTCTTCGTCCTTGCGCTCTTCATCCTTCGAGAGCGAGAGGTAGTAGAGGCCGAGCACCATGTCCTGGGACGGCGTGGCGATGGGACGCCCGTGCGCCGGCGAGAGGATGTTGTTGGTGGAGAGCATCAGGATCCGCGCCTCGGCCTGCGCCTCGGCGGACAGCGGCACGTGGACCGCCATCTGGTCTCCGTCGAAGTCGGCGTTGAAGGCCGCACACACCAGCGGGTGGATCTTGATGGCCTTGCCTTCGACCAGCACGGGCTCGAACGCCTGGATCCCCAGACGGTGGAGCGTGGGTGCGCGGTTCAACATGACCGGGTGCTCACGGATGACCTCTTCGAGCACGTCCCAGACCTGGGGGCGTGCGCGTTCGACCATGCGCTTGGCGCTCTTGATGTTCTGGGCCAGGTTCTGGTCGACGAGCCGCTTCATCACGAAGGGCTTGAACAGCTCGAGCGCCATCTGCTTGGGGAGCCCGCACTGGTGCAGGCGGAGCTCCGGACCGACCACGATGACTGAGCGGCCCGAGTAGTCCACGCGCTTGCCCAGCAGGTTCTGCCGGAACCGGCCCTGCTTGCCCTTCAGCATGTCGCTGATGGACTTCAAAGGGCGGTTGCCCGGGCCTGTGACCGGGCGTCCGCGGCGGCCGTTGTCGAACAGCGCGTCCACGGCCTCCTGCAGCATCCGCTTCTCGTTGTTGACGATGATCTCGGGAGCCTGCAGGTCCAGCAGCCGCTTCAAGCGGTTGTTCCGGTTGATGACGCGCCGGTAGAGGTCGTTGAGGTCGGAGGTAGCGAACCGGCCGCCGTCGAGCTGGACCATGGGGCGAAGGTCCGGCGGGATGACCGGCACGGCGTCGAGCACCAT
>JAXDJY010000109.1:0-4551 GCA_034667445.1 Actinomycetota bacterium
CGCGCTCCTGAAGGTCTTCGAGGAGCCACCGCCCGGCGTTCGGTTCGTCCTGGCCACCACCGAACCGCACAAGATGCCGGCCACCATCGTCGGCCGCTGCCAGCGCTTCGACTTCCGCCGCCTCACCATGGATGACCTCAGCACCCACCTGATCAAAGTCGCCGAGGCCGAAGGCGTCAACCTTGAACCGAGCGCGGCGAACGCGATCGCCCGCCAGGCCGAGGGCTCGGCCCGCGACGCGCTCAGCCTCCTGGACCAGGCGAGCGTCATGGGCGGCGAATCCATCGACGACGACGTGGTTCGCGCGCTCCTCGGCGCCCCGCGCAGCGAGGTCCAGCACGAAGTGGCCGACGCGGTCGCCGTCGGCGATGCCCGGGGCTGCTTCGAAACCGTCAACCGCCTGGTAGCCGGCGGCCAAGACCTCCGCCAGGTGACCGCCGAACTCCTGGCCCACTTCCGCAACTTGCTGATAGTCAAAGCAGCCCCCGGCCAAGAAGACCTCCTCGACATCCAATCCGACGCCTACGAAACATTGAGGATCCAAGCCGACAAATTCACCCCGGGAGAGCTAGCGAGAGTCATCGCCTTGCTGCTGGCCTGTCAGAACGACATGCGCTGGACCACCAGTCCCCGGTTGTCCCTGGAACTCGCGCTGGTTCGCGCAACGATCCCGGACACGGACCCGAACCCAGCCGGCACGATCAGCCGCCTGGAACGCCTAGAGCGCCTCGCCAACTTGGAGCCCGGCTCGACCGTGCCTCCGGAATCGGCCGCCCCGAAGGCCGCACCCGGCCCAGCAGACGACAACACGCCTGTTGAACCGATCCCCGCGCCGGCAGCAGTCAAGGCACCCGAGCCTCCCGCGGAGGCGGCGCCTGAGCCGAGCCCCGAACCGAGCCCCACGGTGATTCCAACGCACCCCGCCGAAGGTCAAGGCCCGTTGGTCCCCCACGCAGCAGACGCCGGAGCCGTCGACGTCACGATGCTCAGGCGCTCTTGGCCCAGCCTCATCGAACACCTCGGCGCGCAGAGACAGATGATCCTCAAAGCGGTGCTCGAGTCCGCGACCGTCGCCCAGTTCGACGGAGAGACGCTGGAGCTCGCCTTCCCGCCGGACCGCAAGGTCGGCCCGCAGAAGGTGGAAGAGCGCCAAGAAGAGCTCCGCGCGGCACTCGGCGATCTCTTCGGGATCCGCCCGACCATCACTTGCGTCGTTCGTGAACTGCGGGAGCCTGGTGGCGGTCCGGCCACGCTCGACCTGGTGGAGGAGGAAGAGGTTCCCGACCAGGCGGAGGCGCTCCGCCGCGTGCAGGAGATGCTCGGCGCGCAGCCGGCGGAATCCGAGTGATGTACGAAGGGCCGATCCAAGACCTCATCGACGAACTCGCCCGCCTCCCCGGGGTCGGGCCGAAGTCCGCGCAGCGTCTCGCGTTCTGGTTGGTGAAGGCGCCCGCCGATGACGCTCGCCGCTTGGCGCAGGCCATCGTCCAAGCCAAAGAGCGCATCTTCTTCTGTCGCGAGTGCGGCAACGTCGCCGAGGGAGACCTCTGCCGCGTCTGCAAGGACGAGTCGCGCGATCGGACGCAGATCTGCGTGGTGGAGGAACCGAAGGACGCCGCGACCATCGAGAAAGCCGCGCTCATCAAGGGCCGGTTCCACATCTTGGGCGGCGCCATCAGCCCGCTCGACGGTATCGGCCCCGACGATCTCCGCGTGCAGGAACTCCTGGACCGAGTCGATCGAGACCACGTCACAGAGGTGATCCTCGCGACCAACCCGAACCTTGAGGGCAACGCGACGGCGATGTACATCGCGGCGCTGATCAAGCCGCTGGGGGTGCGGGTTACGCGGCTCGCCTCTGGGCTGCCGGTCGGCGGTGACCTGGAGTACGCGGACGAGGTCACGTTGAGCCAGGCCCTCGAGGGCCGCCGCGAGATGTGACCACCGGCATGTCGGCACCGACGACACGCCAGATCTCCGACCGCGCGCTCATCCTCTACGCGCTCATCCGCCGCGGCACCATCGAGTACGCGCTCAGAGAGTTCGAGTACGAACAGCACCGGGTGGAGCAAGCGGAGGTGGCACGGCATGAGACCGATCGCTGGCTCGAGCGCGAGGAGTTGTTGCCGGCGTTGACGGACGCAGACCGGGTGCTGTTCGACGCGGTATCGGGGGCATGGCCACCGCAGGCCATCGCGGACGGCATGTGGCGCAAGGAATCCCTGGCCACGCTGCTCTGGGCATTGGAGCATCTCGCCGACCTTCCGTCGTTCGGTGAGGAGGTCGATTCGCAGGTCTTGGACGACGCCATCACACGCTACGGCGAGGTGCCGTCCTTCCGTTCGAACGGATCGGTGCGGCCCGCGGATCAGATCGAGGCGGCGTGGTTGGAGGCCGATGCCTGGTTCGGTGCGACGGAGGGCCGTGACGGGGAAGATGCCACGGTTGCCTCCATCGCCGCCGAACGTTTCAGGGCGTTGAGCTGGCTACGCGACGCTTCCGCCGCACCAGCGTGAGCCCCGCGAAGATGATCGCCGCCAGGATGGCCAGCGGGATCAAGAACCCGAGACCGACGATCACGGCGCTGAGCACACCAAGGAACCCACTCACCGCTCGATCCCACGCCCGCACCAGGCTCGGCTTCTCCACCGGCGTGCTTGATACCGGCGCATTCTGTTCGCGGAGATTCACGGTTAGAGTCGCGAGCGATACCTGATTGCTCAGGTAGTTGAGCGTGCCTTGTAGCTTGTCGATCTCGCCTTGGATGTTGAACGCCTGATTCCGGAACTGGATCGCCTGACTCAGCGAACTGGCGTTCTTCAGATAGCGAAGCGTCGCGGCCTTCTCGGCTCGAAGGATCTGCAGCTGCGCGCCGGAGTCGACGAACTGCGCGGTGACGTCTTGGCTGGTGCGGTTCTCCGACAGCACCTTGGCACTGGGCAGTGACCCGATCTGGTTCATCACCGTGTCGAGCTGCTTCGCGGGGATACGCAGGACGAACGTCCCAGACGCGTTGCCGCGAGCGCTGGAGGAAAGGATGTAGCCTTTCGCCGCTTTCACGTACTGCGTTACCAGCGTCTGCGAACTCGGGAACTTCCCGTCGGGCACCTCAACGCTGATGGTCCCCTTCCGAACGATCTTAGAGAGGTCTTGCTGCGGAGGGGCTGTCGAGATCAAGGGGGCGTTGACGGAGTTGATGGATTTGTCTGCGCCTTGCAGCGAGTCGAATGTTTGGCCGCCACTCGCCGTCGTCCAAGGGACTGGGGCTCGGCTTGGTGCTGCCGCGGGCGCTAGATGGGCCACCGTTCCCGATTGGTTCGTGTCCCCACTGAAGCCTGCAGAGCCAAGCGCGTTTTTAACCGTGCGCGCAGGAGCCGAACCCTCCACGACGCTTGTCGCTCGGTAGTTCCCCTGGTGTTGCACGATCGCGCCGATCGAGCCGGCAACCACCAGCACGGCGATCGACGCCGCAACAAGACGGGGCCACCGCGATCCGGAACCACCGCGCCAGGCGCGACCGGACTTGCGCCCTTCTTCCTCCTTGACCCGCTCGCGCGATGCGGCGTCGCGGAGGTCGTCTTCGAGTTGTTCGAGGAAGCGGAACGTCCAACCCATCAGCTTTCCACCTCCGCATCCAGGGCGAGCGTGAGCCCGCGTTCTTTGAGTACCAGGGCCATCCGCCGGAGCGAACGGCTCACCCGTTGCCGGGCGTTGTCTTCGCTGCAGCCCAGTCGTGCCGCGACCTCGGTGTAGCCGAGCCCGTCGATCACGCGCAGCCGGGTCGCGTCGCGTTGTTCTTCGCTCAAGGTCTCGAGGGCTTCGGTAAGCGCTTCCTTCAACGGCGCGAAGTCGACGAGGTCCTCGATGCGTTCGTAGTCCTCGGGCGGGAGGTCGCGCTCGGGCATCCCCATGCGCCGGCGGGCGGCGGCATCTACGCGGCCGTTGCGGAAGAACCGTCCCAGCTGATTTCGCGCCACGCCGTAGAGCCACGCCACACCGTTCACCCCCTGATCCTCATAACTGGTCCTGGAGGAGAAGGCCTGTGCGAACGTCTCGGCCGTCAGTTCGGCGGCGGCTTCCGGATCCAAGGTCCGCTTCGCGAAGTAGCGAAGGAGATCCTCTGCATGCCGCCGATACAGCTCGGTGAACGCGCCCGGGTCATCGCCGGAGTCGAGCAAGAGCTGGCTGTCGGTCCGTTCGTCCGGCACGGGCCTCCCTTATCCGTCCGTGTCACCTGCACCATGCCGCAGGCGGCTCCCGTTGTGACAGGGCTGGGACGCCCCGGCCGCGCGATCGGGTTCCCGGAGGTCAGCGGATGAGCACGATCTTCCCCAGCTGCTCTCCGGATTCCAGCCGTTCGAGCGCCGCCGGGAACGCATCGAACCCGAACACGGCATCGACCGGGATGCGCACGCGCCCATCGTCCACCAGCCGGACGGCCTCGGCGAACTCACGGTGGTCGTTCATCGTGGAGCCGATGACCTCCAGCTGGCGCCAGAACAGCGTGGGCAGGTGGAGCTCGGCCGTTCGGCCGGTGGTGCTGCCATTGGT
>JAXDJY010000110.1:0-9554 GCA_034667445.1 Actinomycetota bacterium
TCTTCTCCTTGAGCTCGACCTCGGTGGCCGCGCCGACCTTGATGACCGCAACGCCACCCGAGAGCTTCGCAAGGCGCTCCTGCAGCTTCTCGCGGTCGTAGTCGGAGTCGGTCTTCTCGATCTCGGACTTGATCTGGTTGATCCTGCCGGTGATGTCGTCGGCCTTGCCGCCACCCTCGACGATCGTTGTTTCGTCCTTCGTGACGGTCACCTTGTGGGCGGTCCCCAGCAGGTCGACCGTGGTGTTCTCGAGCTTCAGGCCGACCTCCTCGGAGATGACCTGACCGCCGGTGAGGATCGCGATGTCCTGGAGCATGGCCTTGCGTCGGTCCCCGAACCCGGGAGCCTTCACGGCCGTGCTGCGGAACGTGCCGCGGATCTTGTTCACCACCAGCGTGGCCAGGGCTTCGCCCTCGACGTCCTCGGAGAGCACGAGCACCGGCTTGCCGGTCTGCATGACCTTCTCCAAGACGGGAAGGAGGTCCTTCACCGCGCTGATCTTGCCGTTCACGATGAGGATGTAGGGGTCTTCGAGGACCGCCTCCATGCGCTCGGGGTCCGTGACGAAGTACGGCGAGATATACCCCTTGTCGAACCGCATGCCCTCGACGAAGTCGAGTTCCATACCGAACGTGTTCGACTCCTCGACGGTGATGACGCCGTCCTTGCCGACCTTGTCGACCGCTTCGGCGATGACGCCACCGATCTCGACGTCGGCCGCCGAGATGGCGCCGACGTTCGCGATCTCTTCCTTGCCGTCGACTTCTTTGGACTGGTTCTTGATGGCCTCCACCGCGAGCTCGGTCGCGCGCTCGATGCCGCGCTTGAGGCTCATCGGGTTGGCGCCCGCGGCGACGTTGCGAAGGCCTTCCTTCACGATCGCCTGCGCGAGGACGGTTGCCGTCGTGGTGCCGTCACCGGCAACGTCGTCGGTCTTCTTCGCGACTTCCTTGACGAGTTCCGCGCCGATCTTCTCGAGCGGATCGTCAAGTTCGATCTCTTTGGCGATGGATACGCCATCGTTGGTGATCGTGGGGGCTCCCCACTTCTTCTCGAGGACTACGTTGCGGCCCTTGGGCCCCAGCGTGATCTTCACGGCGTTCGCGAGCTGGTCCATGCCCCGCTCGAGTGCGCGCCGCGCTTCCTCGTCGAAGGAGATGATCTTCGCAGCCATCCCGTTCTCCTTGTGGTCGTGGCTTCTCAGCCGTGGTTGTTGACTGCTAGCACTCGTCGTGCCTGAGTGCTAACGATTGTAGCGGGAAACGGGGTAGTTGTGGCAAGCCCTGGAACGCGCCGATCGCGAACGGGCTACGGGGAGGAGAGGCTGAGGTCGGGGATATGACGCGGCGTTGGATAGGCTTCCAACCGATGCGTGACGACTGGCGGGATCGGTTCACGGCCGCTCGTATCGATCAGGTGGCCTGGGGCGCGGACGCCCCCGACAAGGTCGCGGTGGTGTCCACCGAGGACGGGACCGCCCAGGCATGGAGCTGGGACCTGGGCTCCGGCGATCGCCTGCGCGCCTCGACCGGTGGGGTTGGCGCGGAGGAGGCGTACGTGCTCCCGGACGGAACCGGGGTGCTCTGGTGGCTCGACCTCCTGGGCGACGAACGCGGTCACTGGATGGTCTCGCCGTTCGGCGACGGCGAGGCGACCGCGCTCCTTCCCGAGCTGCCCGACGCCTGGATGATGGGGATCTCATTCGCTCCTGACGCGCTTGCCGTCGGGTTCAGTACCGACGACGACTACGTGATCTACATCCGCCATGGAGACGATCCGCCTCAAGAGATCTACCGGAACGAACGGCCGGCGGGAGTGGGACGCGAGTTTCCCCAAGGGGCGGGTGGTTTGTCCGCAGACGGAGGCCTTGTCTGCATCCGCCACGCCGAGCAGGGCGACATCATGCATCAGGCGCTGCGGGTGATCGACACGCGCACCGGCATCGCGGTCGCCGACCTCATCGACCCCGGCTGTTTCCTCGGTCCCGTGGCGTGGTCGCCGATCCCCGGGGACCAGCGGCTGCTCATCCACCACGAACGCGACGGGATGGACCGCCCCGGGATCTGGGATATCGCGACGGGGGTCAGGACCGACATCGCGCTACCCGACCTGCCCGGTCCGGTCACGCCGTTGGATTGGGTGCCGGTCGGCGATCGCGTCCTCCTCCGCCACGAGACGACCGGCGAGCAGGAACTCCTGGCATTCGACGTCGCCGACGGATCCACGGAACCCTTGCTCCGGATCTCGGGAACCATCGACGGCGCCCGGGCCAGGCCCGACGGTGACGTGTGGTATCGCCGGCACTCCGGTGTCGATGCGCCGACGATCCGCAACCTGGCGGGGGACATCGTGCTCACCCTCCCGGGAGCGCCCGCGCCGAGCGGCCACCCCTTCCGCCCGTTCGACGTACTGAATCCGAACGGGGACCGGATCGCCGGCTACGTCGTCGCACCTGAAGGAACCGCGCCGTTTCCCACGATCGTCTCGGTGCACGGCGGCCCCGAATGGCATCACACGAACGCTTGGAGCCCGAAGACGCAGGCGTACGTGGACAGCGGGTTCGCCGTCATCCTGGTCAACTACCGAGGTTCCACCGGCGCGGGACGAGCACACCGCGAGGCCATCAACGGCAACATCGGGTTCCCGGAGTCAGAAGACATCATCGCGGCGCTCGATCTGCTCATCGCCGAAGGGGTCGCGGACCCGGCACGCGTCGCGATCGAGGGGTGGTCGTGGGGTGGCTACCTGGCGAACCTCAACGCCGGGATCAACCCGGACCGCTGGAAGGCGGTGATCGCGGGCATCCCGGCGGGCGACTATGTCGCCGCCCATTACGAGAGTGCGCCCTCGCTCCAGGCGTGGGACATCTCCGTCATGGGAGGCACGCCGATGGATCTGCCGGAGCTCTACGCCGAACGGAACCCGATGACCTACGTGGACCGCGTGCGAGCTCCCACGTTGATCATCGCCGGCACGCACGACAGCCGTTGTCCGCTCGGGCAAGTGATGGTCCACGCGCACGCGCTGAAGGTGCGGGGCAAAACGGTCGAGATCCATCTCTACCCCGGCGGGCACCACGCGAACGACGCGCAAGAATCGATCCGCCACGTCGAACTGATCCTCGACTTCCTACGCCGGAACGTCTGAGGACCTGCGCTACACGCCCCAGCTCGAGACCCGCTCGACCGTGACCTCGAACACCACGTCATCGTCATCGAACGCGGACTGGGTCAAGAACTGCGGATAGCTCTGCACCAAGAGCGCGGCGGCTCGCGCGCGCTCATCCCCCGCGAGCGCTCGCACGCGACCGAACGCGACCACCTGCGAGAGCGCATCCCAGTCGTCCACGTACTCGTCCCAGCAGATGGACACGCGCGGATCGGCGAGGAGGTTCTTCGTCTTCCCGGTGCCGGCGCTCGACTCGAAGATCACCTTGTCTCCGTCCACGACGGGGCACACCGGAACCACGTGTGGCCCACCGTCGGACCCGACTGTGGCCACCCGCGCGACATGCCGCGGAACCACGAACCGTCGCTCGGCGTCCGTGAACAGGGTCAGTCCTCGGTCGGCTTGGCCAACGCCTGTTGGCGGATGCCCTCGACGATCTCCGCGTTCGCCAGGGTGGTGACATCACCCAACACCTCGCCGCGGGCAACATCGCGGAGCAGCCGGCGCATGATCTTGCCCGACCTGGTCTTCGGAAGATCGGGTGTGAAGATGATGTTGTCCGGCTTGGCGATGGGCCCGATCATCTTCGCCACGTGATCGCGGAGTTCCTTCTCCGTCGTGCCGTCGCTTTCGATCCCGCCCTTCAGCGTGACGAACGCCACGATGGCCTCGCCCTTCAGATCGTCGGGGCGCGAGACGACCGCCGCTTCCGCAACCTTCTGGTTGTCGACCAGCGCGCTCTCGATCTCGAACGTGGAGAGGCGATGGCCTGCGACGTTCATCACGTCGTCGATCCGACCGAGCAGCCAGAATGCGCCGTCCTCGTCCCGGCGTGCGCCGTCACCGGCGACATAGACGTCATGACCGAATCTTCCGAAGTACGTCTGCACGTATCGGTCCGGGTCGCCGTAGATGGTGCGACTAATAGCGGGCCACGGGTGGCGAAGCACCAGGTACCCGCCACCGCCCAGCGGCACCGATACGCCGTTCTCGTCCACGATGTCTGCCTCGATACCGGGGAACGGGAAGGTGGCCGATCCGGGCGTGAGCGGGGTGATCCCGGGCAGCGGCGAGATCAGGATGGCGCCGGTTTCCGTCTGCCACCACGTGTCGACGACGGGGCACCGTTCGCCGCCGATAAACGTCCAGTACCAGATCCAGGCCTCCGGGTTGATCGGCTCTCCCACGGAGCCGAGCAATCGGAGCGACGACAGGTCGTGACTGCCCGGATAGTCCGTTCCCCATCGCATGAACGCGCGGATGGCGGTTGGCGCGGTGTAGAGGATGGTCGCTTTGTACTTCTCCGCGATCGACCACAGTCGGTCCTTATCGGGTTGGTCGGGAGCGCCCTCGTACATGACGCTCGTGGTGTGGTTCGCGAGCGGGCCGTAGACGATGTAGGAGTGTCCCGTCACCCAGCCGACGTCGGCGGCGCACCAGTACACGTCGTCATCATGGATGTCGAAGATCATCCGATGCGTCGCCGCGACCTGCGTCAGGTAGCCACCGGTGGTGTGTGCGATCCCCTTCGGCTTGCCGGTGGTACCGCTCGTGTACAGCAGGTACAGCAGGTCCTCGGCGTCCATCTCCTCGGGCTCGCACTCGGTTGGCTGGTCCGCGACGAGGTCGTGCCACCACAGGTCTCGCCCCGGCGTGAACGCGTGCTCGCTCTCCGTCCGGCGAACGGTGATGACGTGCTCGATCGAGGGACAGTCCTTCACGGCTTCGTCCGCGCTGGCCTTGAGGGGAACCACCGAGCCGCGGCGCCAGGCGCCGTCGGCCGTGATGAGGATCTTGGCCTGGGCGTCGATGATCCGGTCCTTGAGCGCTTCGGCGCTGAAACCACCGAACACCACGCTGTGTGGCGCCCCGATCCGGGCGCACGCGAGCATCGCCACGGGGAGTTCGGGCACCATGCCGAGGTAGATCGCGACCCTGTCGCCCTTGCCCACACCGAGCGACCGAAGGGCGTTCGCGAAGCGGCAGGTCTCCTCGTAGAGCTCCCGGTAGGTGATCGTTCGGGTATCTCCGGGCTCCCCCTCCCAGTGATAGGCGACCTTCTCGCCGCCACCGCCCTCGAGGTGTCGATCGAGGCAGTTCGCGGAGACGTTGAGTTTCCCTCCAACGAACCACTTCACCCACGGAGGGGTCCACTCCATGACGGTGTCCCAGGACTTCGACCAGACCAGGCGTTCGGCCTGTTCGGCCCAAAAGGCCTGGTAGTCGGCGTTGGCGCGGCCATAGATGCCTGGGTCGGAGACCACCGCGGCATCTCGGAATGCCTGGGGTGGCTCGAACACACGGTGTTCGGAGAGCAGGGCGTCGATGTTGGGTTCGATCTCGGTCACGGGGGCTCCTCGGGCTCGGGGAACGTCGTCGACGGGTGCATCGTACGGGGGAAGGGCCTGCGGATGCGACCCCTTCACGTACGGTAGGTGCTTGCATCGTGACTACGCGGGGGCCACCATCGCACGAAGAGGCCGCCCATTCGGGCGGCCTTGAAGCTGGGAACAGCGTCCCGGCAAGGGCGGTCGCCCGCGCGACCTTGGGGAAGGAGGCAGTCGTGGCCGAGTACGAGGCGTACTGCATGAAGTGCCGTGAAAAGCGCAAGTTCGAAGGTTCGGTGGTGACCCTGAAGAATGGGCGCCCCGCAGCCCAGGGGTTGTGCAGCGTGTGTGGCACGAAACTCACCCGGATCCTCAGCAAGGCAGAGGCCGAGGGCAAGTAACGCAGGTTCGGACACGAACGCCGAACTAGTTCAAGCGTGACAGGAGCGACTCCGGGCTGATCAGCGTCTGGCCGGGCGTCATCTGTTGGTGGCGGGCCGCGAGGTCCGCCACCGTCGTCTCCTCGAACACCGTAGCTACGGCCCGAGCCACGTCTCCCCAGAACCCTTGGAGTCCGCACTTGGAGTCCTGGAAGCACGTGTGATCGGATGGCTCCAGGCAGAACACCGGGAACATCTGACCCTCGATCGCGTCGGCGATCTGCGCGACCGAGATGGTGTCCGGCTCGCGCGCGAGCTTGCACCCCCCGCCAGCGCCACGGAAGCTCTCGACCAGGCCGGCTCGGGACAGGGCCCCCAGCTGCTGCTCGAGGAACCGCAAGGGGATCTGCTGGCGTTCGGCGATCTCGCGAGCGGGAACCAGGACACCCTCATCCTTGCGTTGGGCGAGTTCGATCATCGCTCGCATCGCGTATTCGAGCTTCTGGGAGATCTTGAGCATGTGCTCCTCCGCTGGTCAGCGTAGGGATTGTTGACCCAGCACGTCAACGGGAGCCGGTGGAAACGCGCCTAGCACTTAGCGGTGTAGTCGGTCCCGATGAGCACGACCGCCTTCGCGAGCGGACTCACCACGCCCGGAAAGGTCGCGGAGAGCTTGGCGACCCGGGCATCGTTGAAGTAATGGCTCGCCATGTACGTCGCGTTCGATCGGTTGCGACCCTGCGGATCCTGCCGGTAGTAGACGACTGTCTTCGCGATCGGCTTATGTGTGGCGTCGCTCGGGGGATCCGCTGCGACGTAGCCGTCCGCGACGAGCATGGTGTTCACCTTCTTGGCGCACCCGATCACCGTAACGCCGCTGAATACCGACACATGAACCCCGGTGGTCTGGGGGGATGGGAGCGGCTTCGGCGAGTGGCTCGGGGACACCGTGGGGCTGGTCGAACCCGATGGTGCCGGTGAGACGCCGTCCAAGGGCGTGAACGCAGCGTTGGTCCCTTGCCCGAAAGCGTTCAGAACGGCCACACCCACAACCACGAGGGCTACGACGATCACGATCCGTGCGGTGCCGAGATTCACCGCGCAATCCTACCGCTCCGTCAGGGCTGGGGCTGGACCCCGAGCTGACCGGCGATGCGCCGGCGTCTGCGCGAAGCCCGGATGCGACGGAGCCGCCGAACGAGCATCGGATCGTACGCGAGCGCGGCACGCTGATCGATGGCCCGATTGAGCAATTGGTGATAGCGGGTGGGCGAGTACCCGAACCGTTCGCGGATGGCGCGCTCTTTGGTGACGGTGAGCTTCCAGCTCTCGCGTTCGAAATCCAGCAGGTCGCGGGTGATCGGGTCAAGCGGCGCGGACGGATCCATGGAGCGAGGCTAGCAATCACCTCTGACGGTTCAAGCACCCTCGTCGAACTGCCGACCGGAGTCATGAGAGAATCCAGGGGCGACACCGCGAAGGGGACTGTATGACCGTACCGGTCGAAGGCGGACAAGCGGACGAAACGCGCGCCGGCCGAGACGACTCCCAACGCGATCAAGCCATCCGATCCGGCGCAGAGCTGGACATGCTCCACAGCCTCGCGGCGAAGCTGAACAGCCTCGGGAACATCACGGAGATCGGCGCCGCGATCACCAGCGAGCTTCACACCATCATCGACTATCACAACTGTCGTGTGTACCTCCTCCAGGGCGACGGTGTGACGCTCCTCCCCATCGCTTTCCACGGGACGCTGTTCTCTGAGTACGAGACCGAATCGGTGCAGGATCTGGTCACGCTTATGGGCGAAGGCATCACGGGACACGTGGCCGAGCGTCGCGAATCGCTGCTCACACCCGACGCGCGCCTCGTGGACTTCGCCGTCCTCATCGAGGGCACGGAAGACATCCTGGAGTCCATGCTGGCGGTCCCGATGACGTCCGGCGACATGTTGGTCGGCGTGATCGTCCTGTCCTCGCTCGGGTTCGGGAAGTTCGACGAAGACGACCAGCGGCTCCTGGAAGTCCTTGCCTCACAAGCCGCCGTGGCCTTCGAGAATGCCAAGCTCTTCGAGGCCGAACGCGAAGCGGCGCACACATCGGCCTCGCTGCTGCGTCTCTCGCAGATGCTCACAGGCATGTCTTCGCCGGCCGACATCCTCAACGAAGCACTCGCGACTGTGAGGACGTTGGTCCGCACGAGCATGCTTGCGGCGTATATCCGTGAAGAAGCCACCGGCGATTTCCAGGCCATCAGCGTGCTCTCGGCCGACGACACGCTGCCTGCGAAGTCGCCGTCGGAGATAGGTCCCGTGGACGCAGCGCTCGCCGAGGCGATGATCGTCTCCGACGAGGAGCCCTTCATCATCCCGACCGAGATCGTCGCCCAGGTCCCCAAGGAGTACTGGCTGGTTCCCGAAGCGCGGGACACGATGATCGCGCCGATCCGCTGGGAGCCCAACGGCTTCGGGGCGCTCATCATGATCGCGCCCGCAGTCGGTGACACGTTCACCCCCGCCGATGCGCGGCTCGCGCGCGGCGTCGCCGATACCGCCTCCCTCGCCTTGGGGAACGCGCGGCGCATCACCGAACTGGAGCGCTTCCACGATCTCGTCGAGAGCCTCGACGCGATCTTCTGGGAGGCAGACCCCGCAACCTTCGCGTTCGAGTTCGTCGGCGGGCGGGTCGAGGATCTCCTGGGTACGGGTGCGCTCGGGACCGAGGACGACGCGCGGACGTGGGGAGATCACATCGCGGATCAGGATCGCGCGGGCGCGCGATCGGCCCTACTGAACGCGGTGGCAGAGGTCAGTGATCTCAGCCTCGAGTACCGGGCGCCCGCCAACGATGGCACCGTTCGATGGATGCGGGACCTCATCCACCCCGTTCGGGCGACCCACGGTGGCTCCCGCCTGGTCCGCGGGCTGATGGTCGACATCACCGAGCGGCGGAACGCCGAGCAGGCGCTTCGGCGCTCCGAACGCAAGTATTCCGAGGCGTTCCGGCGAGAGAAGGAGGCCTCGGAGCGCCTGCGCAACCTTGACGAGATGAAGAACACGTTCCTCGAGGCGGTCTCACACGACCTCCGAACGCCGCTGACCGCGATCTTGGGCTCCGCCCTCACGCTCGAACAGTCCGGACCCGACCTGAACCGGGACGACACCGAGGATCTCATCCGGCGGATCGCGACCAACGCGCGGAAACTCGAGCGTCTGCTGTCGGACCTGCTGGATCTGGACCGATTGCAACGCGGCATCGTGTCACCGCAACTTCGACCGACGGACGTTCGAGAGCTGGTCGAACGCTGCGTCGCGGAGCTCGAGATCCCCGAAGGACGGAAGCTCGAACTGGACGTGCGGCCCGTCACGGTCTCCATCGACGCTGCCAAGGTGGAGCGGATCCTTGAGAACCTCTTATCGAACGCCTTGCGCCACACACCTCCCGGAGCGCACATCTGGCTCAGCGCCGAGAGCAAAGACGCCGGCGTGCTCTTCACCGTCGAAGACGACGGACCAGGGGTTCCCGGCGACCTCCGCGATGCGGTCTTCGAACCGTTCCGCCAAGCGCCGGGGTCGGCCGCTGAGCATTCTCCGGGTGTGGGGGTCGGTCTGTCGTTGGTGCAACGCTTCGCCGAGCTCCACGGTGGCCGTGCATGGCTCGACGAACGTCCCGACGGCGGG
>JAXDJY010000111.1:0-5933 GCA_034667445.1 Actinomycetota bacterium
TGCTCGGTGCCGCCGCTGTCATACGTCACCTCGACCGCTTCGGCCGACTCCTTGATGCCTTTCACTGAAGCGCCTGCAGCAGAACTTATCCCACGCTTCCTGAACGCCTTGGCGATCTCCTTGGAGACTTCCTCGTCTTCCAGAGGTGCCAATCTCGGGAGCGCTTCCACGACCGTCACCTCCGTCCCGAGCGAGCGGTAGATGGAGGCGAATTCCAGCCCAACCGCCCCGGCTCCGATGACCACGGCGGATGATGGGATCCGATCGAGCCACAGGGCTTGGTCGGACGTGATCACCCGATCCGTGATCTCGATGCCGGGGAGCAGCCGTGGGCGGGACCCGGTCGCGACCACCACGTCGGTTGCGGGGTACGTGACGCCGTCGATCTTGACGGCGGGGCCGGTCGATAGTTGCGCGTTCCCGGCCAGCACATCGATCCCGCGCTGGGAAACCAAGCCCGTCAGACCGCCGACGAGCTTGTCGACGATCTTCTGCTCGAACGCCTTGACCGCGGACCAGTCGGGCTCGCCGGAGGCCTTGATGCCCCATTCGTCGGAGCGATTGACGGTGTCCATCACCGAGGCGGACTGGAGCAGAGCCTTCGTGGGGATGCACCCTCGCAAGAGACAGGTTCCTCCGAGACGGTCGTCGCGCTCGATCAATGCAACGCGCTTGCCGAGTTGCGCGGCCCGCAGGGCGGCGGAGTATCCGCCTGTCCCCGAGCCGATCACCGCTACGTCGTAGCCCTCGCTCATTCCGGAGGATAAGTCTACCTACGTTCTCCGTTCCGTCTGGACCCGAGGGCGCGGCGTGCCGCGTACGCTGCCGCTCATGGATGACGTCGTCGACGCGAAGGAGCTCAGACACACGCCGCTCGAGGCCCACCATGCCCGTCTGGGCGCCAAGCTGGGGCCATTCGCCGGGTGGAACATGCCGATCGAATATGCGGGCGCACTCGCGGAGCACAAGGCGGTCCGGGAGGGCGTCGGTCTCTTCGATCTGACGCACCTGGGAAAGGTCGAGGTCACCGGCCCGGGGGCCATTGGGCTTCTGCAGCACATGGTGACCAACGATCTGCGGAAGGCCGCCGTCGGCGAGGCCCTCTACAACTTGGTGTTGAACGACGGGGGAGGGGTGATCGAGGACCTCATCGTCTACCGTCTCGAACCGCAACGATTCTTCGTCGTCCCGAACGCGTCGAACGCCCCCCGGGTCCTTCGCATGCTCGAAGAGGAGACGGCAAGCGAGCCCGTCCATCTCGTCTACCACCAGGACTGGTGCTTCCTCGCCGTGCAAGGGCCTGATTCGGTGCATGTGGTCACGACGCTGTTTCCGGAAGCGGCAGCGCTCGGGTTCATGCAATGCATGGAAACGACGTATCGTCGCCGGCCGGTGATCGTGACTCGCTCCGGCTACACCGGTGAGATCGGATTCGAACTCTTCACCTACGAGGATGTTGCGCTCGCCCTGTGGGACGACCTGACCGAAGCGATGTCACCCTTCGGCGGGATGGCGTGCGGGCTCGCCGCCCGCGACGTCCTCCGCCTGGAGATGGGGTATCCGCTCTACGGACAGGACCTGTTCGAATCCGGAACGGCGCTCGAGGCCGGACTCGGGTGGGCGGTGTCGTTCGACAAGGGGGCCTTCCGGGGACGAGAGGCCCTGATCGAACAGAAGGAAGCCGGACTGCCGAGCCGCCTTCGCGGCCTCCGGATGCTGGAACGCCGTCATATCCCCCGCGCGCACTACCCGGTGTTCTCGGCCGATCGCGTCATCGGTGAGGTGACAAGCGGTACGTTCTCCCCGCTGTTGCAGACGGGGATCGGGCTCGCCTACCTGTGGCCGCCGGATGCTGCGGCGGTGGGCGAGGAGGTCGAGGTCGACATCAGGGGGCGTCGCGGGCGCGCGACGGTGGTGGATCCACCGTTCGTCGACCGCAGTCCCCGCTAGCGGGTACCCGCTCAGGAGGGGATGGGATAGCGGCCGGTGGCGGCGGCAACCATCTGGGGGACCGTCGTGCCCCCGAACGCCGTGTGCCGCACCAGGCGATCCAGTTTCGAGCCCGCCCCTGCCGATGCTCGCAGCACCGCAACGACGACGTAGAGGCCCGAGCCGGGGATCCCGACCTCTCGAGCGGGGCCGAACCCGGGGGCTGCCACGAAGGATGCCCAACGGGTCGCTTCACCGGCCCCAGTACCGGCACACTTCCCCTCCGAGCGCGCGATGTAGTCACCGGGCGAGGGACCGCGGCTCCCGTCGAACCCGGGCCGGTGGTTCGCGAAGATCTGGCGGTGGACCGCGCGGCAGTCACCCCCGGCCGTCAGACGATCCAGCAGGGGTCCTGTGGCGGCGAGGTAGTAATAGTCGGAAGGCACCCCCACCTTCGTAGCGTCCACCCAGGTCGCGGCCATCCCTTCGACGGATCCATCCATCCGATCCCAGGCGTGGGGCCGCGGGGAGGCGAAGAATCCTCCACGGACGCCGTCCGCCGTCGGTGCCGGGACGGTTCGCCATGCCCGGGGCACCAATGCGGTGACCGGGCCGCTCACGACCTCCATGTACGGGGAGGGCCCGGTCCTGGGGGCGGGGGGTGTCCCTACCGACGGAGTCGTCATTCCGACCGGCGTGCAGGCCACACCGATGAACGCGACGATGACCCCCGCCGTGGCGATGCGCATCTCGGGTTGAGGATAGCTCTGGTGCCGGTCGCGCGCACCTGGCCGTTCAGGCGGCGTCGACGGGGGGCGCGGACATGTGGCTGCCCGGATGGTTCGGGATGCAGAAGGAGACCCGTGTGCCCCCACCCGGGATGGGGTCGGTCCAGAGGATGCCCCCGTGCTCCACGATGAGTTGGCGCGCCAGGTGGAGCCCGACACCCACGCCGGCTTTCTCCTTGCGAAGCGTGGCCTCCCCGGTGGAAAAGGGCTGATCGAACGAGCGCGTCACGACGTCGCGATCCATCCCGTTGCCTCGGTCGACGACCTGCACCATCGCTCCCTCCTCGAGGTTGCGGGCGTGGAGTTCGACAGAGCGCTCGGTGGGGGAGTAGCGGCAGGCGTTGTCCAGCAGCTCCCGGACCACCGCTCCGATCCGGGCCCCATCGGCCACCGCCTCGAGCGAATCGGGGATGTGTGCGTCGATCTTGATATCCGGGTATTGACGGGACACGTCATCCACCGCATGTCGCGCCAAGGGCGCCAGATCGGTGACCTGGAGGTTCAGCGCGAACGTGCCACGTTCGAGTTCGGCGATGGTGATGATCTCGTCGACCATCGTCATCAACTTGTCCAGCGAGGCCTGCAGCTGGAGCAGGAATTCATCCCGTTCATCCGCAGGAACCGTGGGGTTCCGAAGGACGTAGGCGATCCCCTTCGCAACGGTGACCGGCGTTCGAAGCTCGTGCGAGATGTTCGCCAGGAAGTCGGCTTTCGCCGCCGTACCCTGCTCCATCTGCTCACGGATCTCCGTTATCTCGGCCTCGAGCCGCCGGCTCCGCCGCAGGAGTTGGCCGAGTTCGCCTCCCACCGTTGTGGCGATGGTGCTCGAAAGTGAATGTCCGCCATCGAGCACGGTCCGGATCGCATGGAGCGCGGCCTCGGTTCCGTCCGCTTTCGCCACGAGGCCCTCTACGCCCGTCGCCAAGATCTCGGCGATCTTGTCGAGGTCCTGGAGTCCGGTCCATCCGACGATGCTGGAGGCCTGGGAGGAGGCCCGGAGCCGCTTGACCAATTCGGCCCCGCCGAGACCCTCGAGCGTGAACTCGGTGACGATGACGGGCGGCTGTGTGCGCGCGGCGAACTCGACCAGCCTGAAGGGGTCG
This sequence comes from Actinomycetota bacterium, assembly GCA_034667445.1. Lineage (GTDB taxonomy): Bacteria > Actinomycetota > UBA4738 > UBA4738 > HRBIN12 > JANXVR01. The sequence goes on from JAXDJY010000111.1 coordinate 3,821, forward strand.
GTCGTGACTTCGACGGCGAGGTCGGGCGCCTTGCGCAGCAGTTCGTACTGCATCTGGGCCAGACCCTCGGCCGAATCGCAGAGGAGGACGGAGGTAGACATGTCTGGTTGGGGTATCGGCGCCCTGGAGGGGAGGTTGAGCCGGTCCGGTTCAGTGCACGATGCCGGTGCGGATGGCGATGGCCACGGCCTGTGCGCGGTCATTCGCTCCCAGCTTCTCGAAGATCCGCTCCAGGTGGGTCTTCACCGTGTGCGGGGAGATGCCGAGCTCGCTCGCAACCTGCTTGGTCGTCGACCCATTGGCGACCTTCTGGAGGATCTCCCGTTCGCGCTTGGATAACGGCGTCGTCTCCGAACCGGCGGCCCCCGTGCCGTTCGCGTCGGCCAACCGAACCTCTTCGATGAAGGTCTTCGTGAGTTGTGGGTGGATGACGGCGTTGCCTTCCACGGCATTGCGCGCGGCATCGACCAGCGCTTCGGCTGAGGCGTCCTTCAGCAGGTAACCGCTCACGCCGGCCTTGATCGCGTCGCTGATGGCCCCGCGGGATTCGTCGACCGTGATGAGTATGACCTTCGTCTCCGGCGCCGCAAGACGGATACGGCGTGTGGCCTCGATGCCGTCCATCCCCGGCATCCGTACATCCATGAACACGACATCGGGGGAGAGCTCGCGTGCCCGATCGACGGCTTCCTCCCCACTGGACGCCTCGCCGACGACGACAACGACGTCATCGGAAAGCTCAAGAGCGGTGCGCAATCCCTCCCGGGTCACCGGGTGGTCGTCGACGATCAGCGCACGGATAGGGGGCATGGAGTCCTTTACCGTCCCGGAGAAGTAGGCTGGGTATCGGTAAGGATAGGACGAACTTCGCAGGAAGGCCGGTATGAGCGACGAAGAATCCGCGATCGAGACCAAAGACGAAACCCCCGACGTGGGCGCCGAGGCGACGACGAAGGACGCGGCCGGGCTGTTGCACGACAACGTCGTGACGGCGTTGAAACAGGTTTATGACCCCGAGCTTGGCATCAATGTCGTCGATCTAGGCCTCGTGTACGGCGTCGAGGTTTCCGAGGGCGGGGATGTCGACGTGACATACACGCTTACGACGATGGGTTGCCCTATCGGTCCGATGATCGAGGACCAGATGCGGACGTTCGTCCAGGCGGTCGAAGGCGTCGGCGAGGTTCGGCCCGAGATGGTGCTACGACCGCCCTGGAGCCCCGAGATGATGTCCGACGAGGCCAAGGCGGCGCTCGGCGTCTTCTGATCCGCCTCTTGCAACGGCGGTCATTGACGTTGCAGGTGCAAATCCGTTACAACTGCGGCCTGCGCACTCAAGGAGTGAGGATGATCCGCACGCGATGCCGTGGGTTGGTGGGGGCGATGATCCCCTCGCGCCTGTGCTGTATGCCCGTCGCGCGCCCCTGAGGCGGCGCTTCACACCGCGCCCACCGGAACCATCCAGCAAGGAACCGAGCGGCGCGAGCGGCTCTCGTTCGATCGTCGGGCGGGACCCGGAACGACAGCAACCCGAGGGAAGGAGCAGGACATGAGCGGCTACGCGAACCCGAACGTTCTGGTTGACACCGACTGGCTCGAGGAACACGCCGGTGATGCGAACGTCCGCATCATCGAGGTGGATGAGGACACGACCGCCTACGACAAGGGGCACATAGCCGGCGCGGTGCGATGGAACTGGACCACGGATCTACATTCCGCGGTGGGCAGGGACTTCCAGGATCAGGCGGGCTTCAGCCGTCTGCTCTCCCACGCCGGCGTCGGCGCCGAGACGACCGTCATCCTCTACGGCGGCAACAACAACTGGTTCGCCGCCTACGCCTATTGGCTCCTGAAGCTGCGCGGCTTCGAGAACGTCAAGCTGCTGAACGGGGGCCGCAAGAAGTGGGAACTGGAGAGCCGGGAACTGGTGCAGGAAGTGCCGACGAACGCACCCACGGGGTACACGATCAGCGGGGCCGAACGACCGACCATCCGGGCGATGCGCGACGAAGTCATCTCCAAGATCGGTGGTTCGACCGGATTCGTGGATGTTCGCTCGCCTGAGGAGTATCGCGGGGAGAAGCTCGCCCCCGATCACCTGCCGCAGGAGCAG
>JAXDJY010000112.1:0-3542 GCA_034667445.1 Actinomycetota bacterium
CGCTACGAAGGTCCATTCCGTAGATCGTCCAGTCTGTCTTCTCCAAGATCGCCGTTGACAGGTGACTGCCGATGAACCCGTTGACTCCGAAGACGACGATCTCCATCAATGACGGCAGTCGACGCGGTTCTTGGTTACGACGTCTTTCAGCGCGGCGACGACTCGATCCTGCTCCCGTTCGGTCAGCAATGGGTAGAGAGGCAGGGAGAAGATCGTCTCACCAGCAGCTTCGGTGTGGGGCAACTCGCCTTCTCCGAGTCCGTATTTGTCCGCATAATAGTGGTGTTGATGGACCGGGGTGAAGTGAAGCCCGACGCCGATTCCGGCCTCTGTCAGGTGGCCCATGAAGTCGTCACGGGGAGTGCGGATGAGGCTGGGGACGAGGCGAGCGATGAGCAGGTGCCAGGAGTGTACGTGTTCGTACGGGGCTCGCCCGAGGAGGCGGACTTCGCTGACGTCGTCGAGCAACTCCCTGTATCGTGCCGCGAGTTCCGCCCGACGGGCATTGAATCGGTTCAGTTTCCTCAGCTGTTCGATCCCTAAGGCGGCCTGCAGGTCGAGCATGTTGTACTTCCAACCGGGCTCGATCACCTCATAGCGCGGCGAGCCCCTACTCTGATATCTCGCCCACGCATCCTTGCTGATGCCGTGGAAGCGAAGTAGGCGAATCCGCTGGGCGAGGTCGCCGTCGCTCAATGTCACCATGCCACCCTCGCCCGAGGTGATGTTCTTGATCGGGTGGAAACTGAAGACGGCGGGATTTGGTCCCGACCCGACCTCCCGTCCCTTGTAGATCGTGCCGAGCGCGTGGGCGGCGTCCTCGACCAATGTGATCGGACGGCTGCCGATGGCCGCGCGCAGCGCGTCAAGGTCCGCCGGAGCGCCGGCATAGTGGACGGGAACAACGGCACGGGTCCTGTCCGTCAGGCGTCGACGGACGTCCTCCGGATCGATCAGAAGGGTGTCGGGGTGCACATCGGCGAACACCGGCCGCGCCCCGAGTAACTCGATCACGTTCACTGTCGAAGGCCAAGTGAGTGAGGCCGTGATCACCTCGTCGCCGGGGCCGATGCCGAGCGCGGCGAGAACGACGTGCATGCCCGCTGTCCCCGAGTTGACAGATAGTGCGTGCTCAGCTCCTACTCGCTCGCGAAATCCGGTCTCGAAGGCCAACACTTTGGCACCAGTGGTCAGCCACCCTGAGCGAAGAGAATCGACCACCGAGTCGATCTCTTCGGCTTCAATCGTTGGGCGAGAGAACGCCACGAAGGTGTGCGTCGCGAGTTCGGGTGCTTCGTTCATCGAGTCGCGCGATGCCCTTCAGCGCGCAGTTGCCGGTGGGTAGCCTCTTGAGATGAGCCCCCCGGGGGACCACCACCGAAGAAATGCGACAGAGTGTCGACCCGCCATGACGACATGTCGCCAGGGTAGTCAGCGCAGGGATCAGCCGCTGGAGTCCGGCCGTCCCCATGCCCGTTCGGTCATCGACGACGTCGAAGCCACCGTCGGGCGCGCGCTGACTTCCGTGCCGTGATGTCCGTGCGGGTTGTGCTTCTCGGCGGCACGGACCTGACGATCGCGGTCGCCAATAGCATTTCGGACCACCTCGTCGGCGTGCTCACCGTCCCCGCGGAGCTCAAGATCTCGTACAGTCCCGGCGGGCTGCGCCCCACTCGCGCCGCCGACGTCGCCGGCTGGGCGGCAAGCCGGGGGATCCGATGGGCCGAGTGGCAGGGTGCGGCCCAGTCAGCCGACTTCCTCTCGTCACTCGGTGCCGACTGGGCGCTCGCGGTCGGATGGTACTTCCTGCTCCCCGCCACCATGATCAACCTGTTCCCGTTTGGTTGCGGCGGCATCCACGCCTCACTGCTGCCTCGCTATCGAGGGAATGCCCCACTGAACTGGGCCATCATCAATGGTGACACGGAGGCGGGCGTCAGTCTGTTCCGACTTACGGCCGGAACCGACGAAGGCCCTCTCTATGGGCAAGAAGTCATCCCGATCACGCCTCGAACGACCATCACCGAACTGGTGGCAGCAACGGACGCGGCAACAATGCGGCTCGTTTCTCGCGCCATTCAGGACTTGGATTCCGGTCGAGTTGAAACGACGGCGCAGGTCGGCGATGTTAGTTACACCCTCGCGCGGGTCCCGGACGACGGAAGGATCAACTGGGCGTCGCCCGCCCGAGCGATTGATCGCCTGGTCCGGGCGTCGACTCGCCCCTACCCCGGGGCCTTCACGTTGCTCGACGGCGCCCCCGTCCGCGTGTGGTCAGGGGAAGCTGTCGATGTGCCGCGCGTGTTCGGAGCCTGCGGTCAACTCTGGCATCACAATGCCGGCATGTTCGTCGTGACCGGGGAGGCCTTGTTCAGGATCGACGAAGCCACTAGCCTCGACGGGGTCGACGCTCGCCCCTTCTTGCGCAAGTCGTCACGACGCCGCTTCGACACGTGAGTCGAGCCATGGCGGGTCACGCCCGGTAGATTTGGACGCGTGGCCCGCTTCGACGCCGTCCTTTTGGATTACGGAAACACGGTGGTCGAGTTCGACCGCCCGCAGCTGCAGTGGATACATGTGCAGATGGCTGAGTTCCTTTCCGACGCGGTAGCGCCCGTTGATGCGTCGACACTCGGTTCGGTCATGGACGCCACATGCATTCTGCCGCCGCTGTCGGAGGGCATGCGAGAGTTCACCCCTTTGGAGCAGATGGAGCGAATACTCCAAAAGACGTACGGCCGACCATTCAGAACAACCGACCGTGTCGTTATCGCGGCCGATTGTCGGTGCCAGGAGTTGTTCGTGGCATCGATCGAGATCGATCAGTCCGCGGCAGAAGCCGTCCGCGGATTGTCCAGACGGGTACCGGTCGGGCTTGTCTCGAACTATCCCTGCGGCGACGCTGTTCGTCGGTCCCTATCCTCCATCGGTCTCGCCGACCAATTCGATCCCATCGTGATCTCCGGCGAGGTCGGATTCGTCAAGCCACACTCGAAGGTCTTCCAGGTTGCTCTCGAGGGACTAGCCATTGGGGCAGAACGGGTGCTCTTCGCGGGTGACGATTGGAACAACGACATGGTGGGCGCCCACGCTGCCGGCATGGCGACCTGTCAGTACCTCGGCCACACTTCGGACCTGGATCTCGAGCAGCGCTACCGATCGTATCGACCCGACTTTTCCATTCACCACCTTGCGGAGCTGACTGAGATCCTCACCGGCTAGGCGGTGCTGCACCGATGAGTTTCGGGTAGCCGGGGGGCGCGTATCCAACCGAGAAACCTCCTGGGCAGCGTTCATCCTGGGTCGTTGGTAAGGAAGCTGTTACCAGCCGCCATCTCGGATGGTGAGGGGGTCGGGTCAGGGGGGCGAGGTCGACACGACCGGGTAAGGGGTCGTCGCGATCAGGTGGTCGAGCAGATCTCGGTGGCGGAACTCGTATGCGTCGGTGACCCGAAGCCACGATCGCTCAGGTAGGGCACACCACTCGAGGAAGGTGACCAGCCGGAAAGGCAGGATCCCTGCCCGTGACAAGCGCCACCGTA
>JAXDJY010000113.1:0-4395 GCA_034667445.1 Actinomycetota bacterium
CCGGAGCCGCCGAGGCCGCGACGGCGCGCGTGAGCGGGCCGCCCCCCGCCCGCCATTGTTGGATCGCCTCGACCAGGAGCGCGGGGGCCAACACGATCCCGACGCTTCTGGTGAGGGTCGCGAGCAGCGCGAACACGGCCGCCCATCCCCACCGATGCATCCTTGCCGATCGGAACGACGCCAGCACAAGAAGGAGGAAGAGCGACTCGCTGTAGGGCGCCATGAGGAAGAATGCCGTGGGGAAGAGGGCCAGCAGGACGATGCTCCGACCGGCCACGTCCTTCGAGAACTCGCGAGCCGTCAGGTCGTAGAGGAGGATGAGGGCCCCCAGGAAGCAGGCGTTCGACACCAGGAGTGCCGCGAGCAACGGATGCCCGAAGGTGAGGAGGGACACCCCTTTGATCGCTCCGGGGTAGAGCGGGAAGAAGGCTGCGCTGCTATCTCCGGTGCGATACCCGTGGGTCGCGATCCGGAGGAACCAGAGTGCGTCCTGTCGCTCTGTGGCGGTGAACAGGAGATGCCATCCCGGTCCCATCGGCGGAGCCGCCCACCCCGGCACCCCGGTGGGTTGGCCTGTCGGGACGCCGGTGAGTCCTACCCCTATCACGGACAGCAGGAAGAGGCCGATCCTCGTCGCAGCGAAGACCGCGAGGCACCTCTGCAGCCCGTCGCGCAGTCGCGGCGCGGCCGGGTCTCCTCCCTCGTCGGGACCGGTGGTGACCGGAGCGCTCATGCGGGCAGGGGCGTCGGATCGGGTTCGGCCTCGTGCGGATCGGCTTCGGCTGCCGCCAGCGTGAGCTGGATGGGAAGGGGAGCGGCCTCGTAGAGGAGCCAACCGATCACGCACCCGAGGAGCACAGCGGCTCGGACCACCACGAAGAACTCGAACATCGCCTCGGAAGGCCCGGCCAGCAGATACGGCGGGAGCGTCCCGAACCATCTGAAGCGGGCGACGTATACGAGGACATCGGCCACCTGGAAGGCGGCGAACTCCCAGATCCTCGGCAGAGCGAGCGCGAACCATGGGATGAGCCACAGGCTGTACTGGGGCGAGTACACCTTGTTCGTCAGGAGGAAGAGCGCGAGGATCGGGAACCCGAGCGTCCAACGAGGGAAGGCGGGATGGCGATGGGCCTTGATCGCCCACACGAGCCCGACCAGGCCGACGAACAACCCGGCGGAAGCAAGGTTGATGAGCGCCGTGTGGTCGGAGGCGTAGCCGCCCGAAAGGCGGTAGCCGATGTACCAGAGGCTGTCGTAGTCGGCGCCTCGCGTGGAGTTGAATCGGAAGAACTCCAGCCAACCCGTCAGGCCCAGCAGGGCGAAGGGGATGTTCGCCAAGAACCAAGCTGCGCCGGCCGACCAGGCGATGGTGATCCCACGGTCGGGTTCGCGTGATCGGATGCGGTCCACAGCCAGTGGGATCACCAACAGCACCGGGAAGAACTTCGCGGCGGCGCCCAGACCCAGGTAGGCGCCCGACTCCACCTCCCGGCGCGTGAAGAAATAGAGCACCCCCGCCATCGAGAGCGCGATCGCCAAGAGGTCCCAGTTAAGGACGCCCGAGAGCAGGAGCGTGGGAGCGAGCGCCACATAGAGGGCCCGCGATCCGACCACGAAGTAGCAGCAGGCGACCACGACCATCGCGCAGATCCAGAGCATCACTACGTTCGTCCAGAAGAAGGCGGTGGGGTTCGGGCCGGAGAGGCTCGCCGCGATCCGCATGAAGTACATGCTGAGGACGGGGTATTCGTCGCAGTTGCCGTCTGACTTCGCGCACGCATCGATGTAGGGGAGGCGGCTCGACGTCAGCTGTTCGGCACCGAGCAGCGGGATGATGTCCGAGTAACACGCGGTGGTGTATTGCCGCGCGTCTCCCCAATCGCCGCCCGCGCAGTAGGACTTCCATGCGACCCCGGCGCCGAACGTCACCGTGGCGCAGATCAACACCGTTGCGAGGCTGATCCGGCCGGCCGACGTGGTCACGGCGCGCATCGTACGCCGGAGCGACGAGCCCTACCCAGCCACACACGCCGATGAACCGGCGAGTAGACACATGGACCCTTCGAGCGAACACTCGTAGAGTGAGTGGTCGTGAGGTATCGCGTAGATCAGCTCGCCGGCGTGTGTGAGGTGTCGGTGGACACCGTGCGCTACTACCAGTCCCGTGGCCTCCTTTCCCAACCCGAACGAGAGGGCCGTGTCGCGTGGTACGGCCCGGCGCACGCCGAGCGCATCCGGCAGATCCGGTCCTTGCAGAAGAAAGGCCTCACGCTCGCCGCGATCGAACGGGTCGTGCGCGGGGAACTGGGAGCGGCCGACGCCGATCTCGCAGCAGCGGTGGCAGCCGAGCGGGGCGAGCGCGTCGAGGAACTGCTGGAGCTCGATGAGTTCGCGGCCAGGAGCGGGGTCCCGGCGTCGTTGATCCAGGCCGTGGAGCGAGAAGGTATCCGCCTTGGTCGTCCGGTTGATGGACGCACCCTGTACACCACCGGGGACATCGAACTCGTCCGAACCGCGTTGCGATTGTTGGAGTTCGGGCTGCCCCTGGGGGATCTCCTGGGGTTGGCGCGCGACGCCGATGGCGCGATGCGTGGTCTGGCCGAACGCGCGGTTGATCTCTTCGACGAACACGTCCGTAAACCGATCCGCGATACGACGGGTGACGGTGAAGGCGCGGCGGAGCAGATGGTCGAGGCGTTCCAAGAGCTTCTCCCCGCGGTGACGACGCTCGTGTCCCACCACTTCCGCCGCGTGTTGTTGGAGGTTGCGGAGGGCCGCATCGAGGACCCTGGGCCGTGAGCCCGCTACCGCTCCCAGAGGGTGAGGAGAAGGCGCGTGCGGTGCGTTCCCTCTTCGACACGATCAGCGGGAGATATGACCTCGTTAACCGCGTCATGACGTTCGGGATGGACGCGGGATGGCGCCGGCGCGCCGTCCGGGAACTGCATCTGCCCGCAGGTGCCCTGGTTGCCGACCTGGCGTGCGGCACCGGCGATCTCTGTCGCGAGGCCGCGCGCGCCGGACTCCGGCCCGTCGGGTTCGACTTCTCTCTCGGCATGCTCACCGCTGCCCGAACGGCGGCACCGCTGGTGCAAGCCGACATCCTTCGTCTCCCGCTGCGCGAAGCATCCATCGACGGCGTCACGTGCGGATTCGCCCTTCGCAACGTCGCCGACATCGTCGCGCTCTTCGCCGAACTGGCGCGTGTCGTCCGGCCGAGCGGACGGATCGCGTTGCTCGATGCGAGCCGGCCGGATAACCCCGTGCTCCGTGTGGGACACGGGCTCTACTTCGACCATGTCGTGCCGTTCATCGGAGGGATCCTGTCGGATCGAGCGGCGTATGCGTATCTGCCTCGATCGATGGCGTACCTCCCTCCCCCCGGCGGGATTCGATCGATGTTGCGGCTCGCGGGGTTCCCCGATGTGGAGCGGTTCCAATTGACCGGGGGACTGACGCAGCTGTTTGTCGGAACGCGCGCGGACGTCCACGAGTGATCGCCACGCCGCGTGGCGTCACCACTCGGTTGGGCCCGGCCTTCGATCTCCTGGCCACGTACCGAGGGGTCGACGACTTCTTCTTCGAGCGCGCGGGGATCGGCGTGTCGGGCCACGGTGCCGCGTCGACGGTCTCTGGACCACTGTCCGAACTTGCCGACGCAGTGACGGAGGCGCTCGCGAACATCTCTGTCGACACGGATGGGGTCGCACCTGTGGCGGCGGGCGCGTTGCCGTTCGACCCGCGCGTGATCGGATCTCTCGTGATCCCGCAGACCGTCACGGGCCGCAACGCCGCAGGGGCCTGGCAGTTGGACGTCACGCAGGATCCGGGTGCGGCCGTCGCCGGGAACGACGACCGGGGCAGCCCAGCACAGGTGGGTCGCGGAGCGCCACATGCGCCGTTCGCCGAACTGCAGTTGGTAGAGCGGCCCTCGGCGTCCGCGTACGCCGGCCTGGTGGAGGCCGCGCGTGCCCGCATCCGTGCCGGCGCCCTGGACAAGGTGGTGCTGGCTCGTACGCTCGAGGTGGATGCCGGGCGGCCTCTCGACGGGAAGCAACTCCTCCGGCGACTCCGCGCGACCGAGCCCGATGGATACGCGTTCGCAGCGCCGCTCGGCCGTGGGGCGCTGGTCGGGGCGAGCCCGGAACTCCTGGCGGCCGTATCGGGCCGGTCGGTTTCGGCGAACCCCCTGGCCGGATCGGCGCCCCGCCATGGAGATCCCGGGGCAGATCGGATCTCCGCCGATGGGTTGCTGCGGTCGGCCAAGGACCGGCACGAGCACGAGGTAGTGGTGCGCGCCGTCGCCACGGCGCTGACCCCGCTCTGCGAGGATCTCCGCCACCCACCCGAGCCCGTCCTGCATGCGACCGCGAACGTCTGGCACCTGGCGAC
>JAXDJY010000114.1:0-2559 GCA_034667445.1 Actinomycetota bacterium
GAGCCCTCTCGGACGCCCGAGCAGATCGCGTCGGACGCGGTCGAAGGCGTCCGAACCTACGGCGACGGGGCCGTGGTGTTGCTCCACACGTGGCCGGCGGCTACGGCCCAGGCCATCCGCCCGATCATCTCGGGATTGCGGGACATCGGCGCTGAGTTCATCACCGTCGACATGGTGGACGGGGCCGGCTGACGTGGCGGCCCGCCGGGCATCGATCCTCGCGATTGACGCGGGCGGTTCGAAGATCGACGCCGTGCTGCTCAAGCGCGATGGCACGGTGCTGGGAGCGGCGCGGCTGCTGCTCCCGCATCACTCGGGAACGGGGACGGAAGCCCACCTCCTTCTCGTGGCGGACGCCGTGCAGGCGGCAACCCTCGACGCGGGCGCGGATCCATCGTGCGTGCCCGTCGCCGACCTCGGCATCTACTGTCTGGCCGGTGCCGATCTTCCCGCCGACGACCGGCGGCTCTCGAGATGGCTTGCTCGGCGGGCGATGACCGCGACCGACATCGTGCGCAACGACACGTTCGCGGTGCTTCGGGCCGGCACGGAGCGACCCTGGGGCATCGGCGTCGTGTGTGGATACGGCACGAACTGCGCCGGCGTCGCTCCCAACGGGCGCATCACCCGGTTCCCCGCCGTCGGGACGATCTCAGGCGACTGGGGCGGCGGCGCCGATCTGGGCAGAGGGGCTCTCTGGCACGCGATCCGTGCCGAGGACGGGCGCGGCGGGAAGACCACTCTCGCCGCAGCGGTTCCGGCGTTCTTCGGGATGCGCCGGCCCCGCCAGGTGCTGGAGGCACTGTATTTCGGGACGCTGGACGAAGAACGGGTGGTCGAGCTCGCACCGATCGTCTTCGAGGCCGCGGGATCTGGAGACGAGGTCGCTCGGAGTCTGGTGAACCGCCAGGCCGATGAGGTCGCGGTGATGGCGACAACCGCGATGCGACGGCTTCGGATGACTAAACTCGATACCGACGTGGTCCTGGGCGGTGGGGTGTTCAGAAACCGTGATGCCGACTTCTTCGATCGGATCGACCGCGCGATCCTTGCGGTGGCGCCCCGTGCGAACGTGCACATCCTCAAGGACCCCCCCGTGATCGGGGCGGCGCTCCTCGGACTCGACCACCTGCGTTCGCCGAGGGCTGCGCAGTCGCGGGCGAGGCGTAGCTTGACCCATGAACGGCTGAGCGCCCACACTGCCGGGGGCTGAGGAGGAACCATGGCGAAGATCGTGCTCCAGAACGTGTCCAAGGTCTTCGGCGACGACGTGATCGCGGTCAACGACGTCTCGCTCGAGATCGGTGACGGCGAATTCATGGTTCTGGTCGGACCGTCCGGATGCGGCAAATCCACGATCCTGCGCATGCTGGCCGGGCTCGAGGAACTCACCACCGGTGAGCTGTATATCGGTGACACGCAGGTCACCGACCTCCCGCCGAAGGACCGGGACATCGCGATGGTGTTCCAGAACTATGCCCTCTACCCACACATGACGGTGGAACAGAACGTGGGCTTCGGCCTGAAGCTGCACAAGACGCCGAAGGAAGAACTCAACAAGCGTGTCGCGGACGTCTCGAAGATCCTCGGCCTCGAACCGCTGATGCAACGCCGGCCCGCCGAGCTTTCCGGCGGGCAGCGCCAGCGAGTCGCCATGGGCCGCGCGATGGTTCGGGAACCGCGCGCCTTCCTCATGGACGAACCGCTCTCCAACCTGGATGCGAAACTCCGGGTACAGATGCGGAGTGAACTGAGCCGGCTGCACGAGCGCCTAGGCACAACGACCGTGTACGTGACACACGATCAGGTGGAAGCGATGACGCTCGGACACCGTGTGGCGGTCCTCAAAGATGGCGTGCTGCAGCAAGTGGATACCCCGCAGAACCTCTACAACAGTCCTGAGAACCTCTTCGTCGCAGCATTCATCGGCTCTCCACCCATGAACCTGGTCGAAGCGCAGGTCAAGGATGGCTCAGTGTCATTCGGTGGGCTCACCCTCCCGGGCGGCAACCGAACGCCGCTCGGGGACTACAACGGCCGCACCGTGATCTTGGGGATCAGGCCATCGGACATGGAGGATCGGGCCGTGTGGCTGCAGGAGGCGCTCCCCACCATCGAGGTCACCGCGGAGGTCACCGAGGAGCTGGGGTCGGAGGTGAACATCATCTTCCCGGTGGAGGCGCCACCGGTGCAGACCGAGGACACCATCGCTGCGGCCAGCGACGAAGGCGACCACGACAACATCCCGCTCATCGCCGACGAGAAGGACCGCCTCCGGTTCTGCGCGCGGGTGGATGCACGAACCGCCTGCAAGCCCGGCGATACGGTTACGTTGTCGCTGAACCCGGACCGGTTCCACTATTTCGACGCCGCAACAGGCGGAGCGATCGTCGCACAGGAGCAAGCGGCGACGGTCTAGGCGCTGTCTGCCTCGGCCTCGGAGTCCAGCGGGAGCCAACACTCGATCGTGGTCCCACCCCCGGTCGAACTGATGATCCGGCACCAACCACCCACCAGTTCTGCTCTCTCGATCATGGTCGTGAGACCGAGGTGACCCGG
>JAXDJY010000115.1:0-4570 GCA_034667445.1 Actinomycetota bacterium
CGGTGGGGTGCACCAGCACCGCATCCTCCTCCTCCGGCGATCCGGCTGGGACGCCGGCAATCAACTCGACGTTCTCCGCGCAGGTCGCGAGCAGTGACCTCTACGTCGGTCCGCCCCAGGACTTCGAATTCGGGATCCAGCACTCGGACGGCCAGGGTGTAGAGCTGGTGACGTTCGGCACGGTGCAGGTCCATCTGGACTTCCTGGGCGCCGATGGCTCAGGGCAGCCGGAGTCCAAGGGCGACGCCACGGCCACTTACATCGCCGCTCCCGGCACCACTCCGAACGGGCCGGCGCCGACGCTCAGCAACCCCGACGCCGCCCGAGGGGTGTATTCGGCGGCCGGCCTGCGGTTCGATGCCGCCGGTGCGTGGCAAGCGACCTTCACCGCCGATGTCAGCGGGCAAGGGACGCAAACGCTCACGGCAGCCTTCGCCGTGCGTGCCGATCCGGTCCTTCCGGCCCCGGGCCAGAAGGCGATACCGGCCGATAATCCGATCATCGGCGACAAGGGCGTGCCGAACAGTGCGATCGACTCACGTGCCCAGGGAACGACACCCGTCCCCGATCCGGAACTGCACCAGATGACCATCCGTCAGGCGATGGCCGAGCACCGGCCGATCCTCGCCATATTCTCGACACCGGTCTACTGCCAGAGCCAATTCTGCGGACCAACCACCGATGCGGTGGAAGCGCTGGCGAAGGCATACGGCGACAAGGCGGTCTTCATCCATGTGGAGATCTATCGCAAGTACGACGCCAGTGGCGCCGTCATCAACAAGGCCGCCGCCGACTGGCTGTATCGGAACAATGACCTCACCGAACCGTGGCTCTACCTGATCGGATCCGACGGGACCATCCTGGATCGATGGGGTCCCCTTTTCGATCCGAAGGTCGTCGCGCAAGACCTGGCGAAGCTGCCGAAGATGAAGTCCTAACCGGGAGCGTTTCACCTGCGGGCTATGCTCGCCTCGTGGATCCCCACGGCGACGAACACGGACACCCGACAGACGGCGCCGGTGAACCTACGGGACACGACCACGGCCACGAACATTTCCGGCCGGCGGATCTCTCCCTGATGGCCACGTCGCAAGGGGTTCGTGTCACATGGATCACCCTCGGCCTCCTGGGACTGACCGCGGGGGCACAGCTCGCCGTCGTTGCGCTCAGTGGATCGGTCTCGCTCATCGCCGACACCATCCACAACTTCACCGACGCCCTTACCGCCATCCCGCTACTCATCGCGTTCCGTCTGGCCCGCCGTCCCCCGAACCGTCGATACACTTACGGCTACCACCGCGCGGAGGACGTCGCCGGCGTCGTGATCGTCCTGCTGATCGCTGCCTCCGCCGTGATCGCGGCCATCGAGGCCACGCGGCACCTTGTTCATCCCCAGCCGCTGCGGCAGGTGCCGTGGGTTCTGGCGGCGGGCGCAGCAGGTTTCATCGGCAACGAGATCGTGTCCATCTACCGTATCCGGATCGGGAAACGGATCGGATCGGCGGCGCTGGTCGCCGACGGCCTGCACGCCCGAACCGACGGGTTCACCTCGCTCGGCGTGGTGGTGTCGGCCCTGGCGGCGTTCGCCGGGTTCGACAGGGCCGACCCCGCGATCGGGCTCGCCATCACGATCGTCATCCTCTTCACGCTCTGGAGCGCGGCGAGGTCGGTCGTGCACCGGATGCTCGATGGCACGGACGAGCAGACCGTAACGCTCATCGAGGCGGTAGCGACCACGGTGCCGGGCGTCGAACACGTCGGAGATGCCAAGGCCCGATGGACCGGGCACCAACTCCTGGCCGAAGTCAGCATCGACGTCGACCCATCCGTGTCGGTGGAGGCGGGCCACACGATCGCCGAACTCGTCCGCGGCGCGCTCTTACGCGACGTACCGCGCCTGGCCGAAGCATCCGTGCACGTGGACCCGCACGAGCACGACTCCCACGCTCCCTAACCCCACGAACGCCCGCCCGGCCCGTACCATGGGCTCCATGGCCGACCCAGGATCCCTTCCCCCGCCTCCGGCTGCCTATGTGCCGGAATATTGCTACCGCCACCCATCTGAGCAGACCGGTGTTCACTGCACGCGATGCAACCGGCCCATCTGTCCCGACTGCATGATCCCGGCACCGGTCGGCTACCAATGCCCGGAGTGCGTTGGACGCTCCAAGCGCGAACTCTCCAAAGGGACGGGCAGGCGGACGGTGGTCGTGGGAGCCCGTCGAACCACCGCGAGTGTCACCAACATCCTCATCGCCCTCAACGTGGCAGCGTTCGCTGTCGAACTCATCGTCGCCGGCCCGAACAGCCTCCTCGCCGGCCCCAGCAACGCGCAGTTGGTCCGTCTCGGTGCTTCGGTCGCCGTATTCCCGACCCCATCGGGGATCGTCGGGATCGCCACCGGGGAGTATTGGCGGCTGCTCACGAGCATGTTCCTCCACGTCGGGATCATCCACATCGCGCTCAACATGTACGGCCTGTGGCTATTCGGCAGGGTCCTGGAGGACGAACTCGGATCGATCAAGATGCTCGCGGTCTACGTCGTCAGCGGTCTGGCGGGAGGGGCGTTCTCCTACGCGTTCGGATCGGGCGCCGTCGGGGCCGGCGCGTCCGGTGCGATCTATGGGCTGCTCGGCGCGTTCGTGGCCTACAACTATCGGCGGCGAGACATGCGGTTCTATCGCGCGCGGCTTCAGGCCGTCATGCCATGGGTGCTCCTCAATCTGTTCCTATCATTCCGGATCTCCTTCATCGATTGGCGCGCCCACGTCGGAGGGCTGGTCGTGGGGGCGGTCGCCCTCTACATCGTCGAAGCGAAGGGCACGCGCGGAACCAGAAGGTCGATCCTGCTCGCGGGGTTCGCCGGACTCGCCGTGTTGATCGCCGCAGTCTCCCTGTACGGGACATCACACTGGCACAGCGTGTTGGGACCGCTTCTCTAGCTCGCTACGTGCCGCGGTTGGCGATCCCGTAGATGCCGCCGTCGCGGGTTCCGACGTAGATCCATCCGTGCCACACCGCCGGTGTGGATTCGATGATGCCGCCCACATGGAGCCGCCACAGCAGATGTGGGGGCTTCGCGGTGTTCGCGTTCAACTGCCAGCAGTTCAGGTAGCCGGCACCGTCACCGACGATGAGCTTCCCATCGATCGGCACGGGAGAGGACCACGTCGGCGGGGCTACGGGCAACTCCCACAGCTGTTTGCCGGTCGTCTCATCCACAGCCACCACCCCCCCTTGCGTCGACGTGGCGTATACGACACCGTTGTAGAGGGCGGGCGTCCCCAAGATCCCGTTGTCTGGACCGAAGCCACCCACCTGTACCGACCACACGACGGGATCGGTTGGGTTGGTGGGGTCGAGTTTCATGAGGCTGCCGATCTGATGGTCGCGGGGGAAGGACTCGGGGCGTGGAACGTTCTCCTCCATCTTCCGCCCGACGATGAGATCGCCGGCCGGATCGATCACGATGGTCGCGTCGGTGTCATCGCCGTCCCAGAACCGGAAGACACGCTTGTACTGGGTTCCGCCGTTGAGGATGTCGCTGATGTCCCACCCTTGGACCAGGCCGCCGGAGTTCGAGAAATATGCGACGCCGTCGCGGAACGCCACCGAGTTCTCGATGGAGAGGTCGGCATCCGTCACCTTCTGGCGGAGCTGCTTGTCCCATCCCGGGACACGCATGACGATCTTCGGGTCGACGGTGACGTTGCCCACCGCGTCGTAGCCGCGGTTGAGACGGATGACGTAGAACCAGGAGTTCTCCCCCCCTTCCAACAGGTAGTCGCCGACCTGCAGGGGCGCCGCGTCCCAGTCGTCGTTCCACAGCCATCCCTTCTGGGAGCGCGAGTTGAACTGCCACAGGACGTGTGGCCTGGAGCCGTCCATCGCGATCACGCGGAGACGATTGTCGCGAGACCCGGCGTAGTAGAGGGGATACCCGTCGGAGTCGCTCGTGGCCGATCCCTTCGCGAGGTCCTGCGTCGGGAACGCGGGTTTGGTGGGGAGCCCCGTGGCACCGTTCAGGAAGTGGTACTTGAAGTCGTAGGCGCCTTCGCGGACCTCGACCTTGCCGTTCGCCATGGGGATGACGTTCGGCTGTCCCGTCCAGCCGGTTCCACACCACGTGCGCGATCCGAAGATCTTGTCGAAGCTCAGACCGCAGAGACCTCCGGTCTTCGGGAACCTCCACCGGACCACGGGGTGGGTGGGCACCGGTCCCTCTCCGTAGTAGTCGCGGCTGTAGTTCCCCCGGAACGTTCGAAGGCCCGGGTGCGCAGGGTTGATCGGGCCGGGCGTGATCACGCCGGCGGCGTCGGCCCGCGGAGACGGCGTTGATCCCGCAGCGGGAGCACCCGAAGGACCACCCGAGCCGGGTGACGCCGGCGCCGCATCCGATACAGCCGCAGGATCACCCGAACCACGGGTCGAACCGCCACCCGCGGCGTTCGCGACGTAGGCGATGGCGGCGAGCACGATCAGTGCCACCAACACGGCGGCGAAGGGCACTTTCGGCTGCGGTCGGTGGGTTCCGGTTGGCATCAGTTCGACCCTATCGCCCGGGCCGGAC
>JAXDJY010000116.1:0-3880 GCA_034667445.1 Actinomycetota bacterium
TGGTGGCGTCGGCCGCCACTGCAACCGTGACGGGGCTGCCGTTCGAATAGGACAGCGCGTTCCGAACGATGTTGGAAACTGCGTGCCGCAAGCTCGGCACATCGACACGGATCAGGATCGGGCCCGATGACCGCAGATGGACGCTATCAACCCCGGATTCGATGCGCGCGGTATTCACGGCGTCGGACACGAGCGCCGTCAGGTCGGTGTTCCGCGATTCGACCGCACTCGAGCCGGATGCGGAGTCCAGCAGCCGCTTGATCTCGTTCGCCGTGCGCCTGACCTCGCGGTGGGCCCGGCGGAGCAAGTCCGCGTCCGAGGCGGAGAGTTTGGTGCTCCGCAGGATGGTCGCCAGCGCGACCTGCACCCCGAGGAGGGGTCCGCGGAGCTCGTGCGCAGTTACCGCGACGCCCATGTCCATGTCACGCTGGACCGCGTCCGCGCGCCCCAGCGCCGCCAGGGGAGCCAGCCGGTCCACAAGGAACGTCCCCACAACGTGCATCGTCGCTCGCTCGGCTGGGTCCATCGACGTAGCTAGCAGGACGATATCGCCGCCGAGCGTGTCCATCGTCCGGCCGAACGCCGTGGACAGGCGCTCCGAGCGCTGGTCGCGTTCACCGACCATCATCGCTTCGCTCGAGGGGAGGGTGTCGAAGTTCGTTCTCAGCGCCCTGCGATCATCGACCGAGCAACCCGCCGCGGCGGCCAGGCGAAGGTCGTCCCCGTATTCGAATGCCATCCAGATGGCCACCGGGACTTTGAACGTGTCGGCCATGAACCTGCTCACGATCTTGGCCGCGACCACCGGATCGTGCGTAGAGCGGATCTGGGGTTCGAGTGCATGAGCGGCCGCGACGATCCGGGAGCGTTCACGCAGAAGGGCGAGTTCGAAGGCCGGTGTTGCCTCTTCCGCCAGCACTACGACGGTCGCGAGCGCCTCCTGCAAAGGCCGGGCGTTCGCCTCGACCTCAAGACTTCCGCGGACGCCCTCGACGGCGAACGGGATGTAGGCCCTCGCCCGGCCGAGCTCTTCGGTTGCCTTCATGGTCGGACCCTCCGTCGGTGCGGGCGGCTCGTCTGCATCGGTCCCCCACGAGATGCTTCGTCGGCCGGCGCTGGCCAGGACACGTGAACCCGCAGGTGCCGCCAGCACGACTCGGCTGGAGGCGGTTGCATGATCGAAAAGGCCGATCACTGCCTTGCACAGGAGGCGGGCAGTGTCTTCCCAGGACCCTTCTTCCGTTGATTGGGCCTTCCTGCGGCCCGTTGCCATGGTTGAACCCACGCGCCCTCCCACCTCGTGAAAACTCAGTCACGCGGCAGCACTTCCCCGACGGTGCACTGTATCCGCGAGTTGCCCCTCGGGGCAAGGAAACGGATACGGACTTTAGGCTACTTCTTCGGACGGAGCCTAGGTGGTTCTCCGCAACAGCAGCTAGTCCGTTTGCATGATGCCCTACGCACGGATACCGAGTAAGGGGATAGATGGAGCGTAGAAAGATACGTCGAATGAGTGGGCACCCACGGGTGCGCTCCGCCGATAGGGTGGGATGAGGACGGACGAAAGATCGCAAGGGGTTTGGCGGTTGCAGGTACGGCGATGGCTATCCGTACTCATCGGGTCGGTGGCGTTCGGCGCGGCATCGCTGGTGACGGCAGGTCCCGCGGTAGCAGGCTCCCCCGGATGGATCAGCATCTGTGACTATTCCCACAGTGTCACCGCGGATCCGATCGTCTATCCCGGTCTGAAGGTCGCCGGCCACCCCCACGACTTCTACGGCAACAGGACAACGAACGGCCTCTCGACCGTTCTATCGCTCAGCAAGGGCACAACCACCTGCGCGATGACGTCGGATCTCGCCGCGTACTGGGCGCCGAGCGTGATCGTGAACGGCACCGTGGTTCGTCCGCACTCGGGAAGTTTCTACTATCAGAACATCACCCGCCCCGCGAAGGCGATCAAACCGTTCCCCCAAGGATTGAAGATCATCGCTGGGGACGCGCACGCGCTCGTCCCGCCGACCTCAACGAAGGTCTTCTATTGGGGATGCGGCGACGGTGGCCCTTCCTCGAGCTTCCTCCACCCGGTGGACTGCGGGAAGGGGTGGGTCACCGTCCACGTGAACTTCCCCGACTGTTGGGACGGGAAGCACCTGGACAGCCTCGACCACAAGAGCCACATGGCGTACTCGATCGATCCGGTTGACGGCAGATACCATTGCCCGCAGAGCCACCCAGTGCCGGTGCCGCGCCTCACCTACGCACTCGAATTCCCCGTGCACGACGGACGAAGGATCACGCTCGGAAGTGGGCCCGCCTACACGATGCACGCGGACTTCATCAACACGTGGAAGCAGAAGCGGCTGAATCGAATGGTCAGCAAGTGCATCAACGCGAATGTCGACTGCGGCAAGCCCGGAACCAGCGCCATCCATCGAACGTAGACAGACCGGTCCGCTCTGGCGATGGCGAGCGTAGACGTCTGTGGTCGACTGCTCCTTTCTCCGAAGGAACGGGTGCATGCATCGCTCCGCGACACACCGATGGGTACTGCTGCTGCCCACCGTCCTGATGGTCGTGCTCGCCAGGCCTTCCATGTCGTGGGCCCAATCCTCGCCGGGCTGGATCGAGGACTGTGCCTATTCGCATTCGGCGTCCGGCGAACCGATCGCCGACCCCGGGTCCTCGGGCGCATCTCCGATGAACGACTTCTTCGGCAACTCGACGACCACGTCGTCCTCGACGCTCGCGACGATGCTCGCCGGGTCCACCTCATGCGCCACCTCCACCGACACCTCCGGCGCTTGGGCCCCAGCGCTCCTGCGCGACGGCACACCGGTGAAGCCCACCGGCGCCCCCAAAGACGGCACCGCTTCCGACTTCCATGCCAGGACGCAGGTTCTCTACGAGAACGACCTCACCGGGTTGCCACCCTCCGCTATCCAGCCGATCCCGCCGGGCCTGCGCATGGTGGCCGGCAACGCCGACGCCACGAACGCGAAGCAGAACCCCTTGCTCGGGGGAGAGATCTATTGGGGCTGCTCGGATAACCTGCCGAGCGGGAAGTTCAAGGCGCCGATCGACTGCGCCACAGGGATCGTGAGCCTGCACGTCGGGTTCGCGAACTGCTGGGACGGGGTGCACCTGGACAGCGCCGATCACCAGTCCCACATGGCCTTCCCGGTCTCTTCGCCGGCCGGCTACGTCTGTCCGAAGGACCACCCAGTGCCGCTCCCCCGGGTCATCCTGCGCATCGAATACCCGGTCGGGACGGATTCCTCGGGCATCACGCTTTCCTCCGGTCCGGCGTTCACCGCCCACGCGGCCTTCTGGAACACGTGGAACCAAACCGCCCTCGCCGGGCTCACGCGCACGTGCCTCGGCGGGAGCCACGCCTGCGGCGAGAACCCGAGCCCCTCGTCCCCGCTCGGGCCCACCGGCGTCCATCGCTGGCTCCCCCGGGCCGCCGCCATCCTCGCCATCCTCGTGGCACTTGTCCTCACGGTCCTCATCGTGCGGCGGCAGGCGGCGGCAGCCATCGGCGGTCCCGAGCGGTCGGAACCAGCTCCCCTGTGCGCCAACCCGTAGCATCGAGTCATGCGCGCCTGGCTCTTGGAGGACAGCTCGGGGCCCGAGGCGTGGCACCTCGGAAGCGTGGAGACGCCCAGGCCCGGCCCGAACGATGTCCGCGTGACCTTGAAGGCATCCGCGCTGAACCACCTCGACCTCTGGGTGTCGAAAGGACTCCCGAAGCCGCCCGTGTTTCCGCACGTCGGAGGGGCAGACGGGGCGGGTGTCATCGACGCGGTAGGCGAGGAGGTCGAACGACTTGCAGTCGGGGACCACGTGGTGATCGACCCGTCGACCTCGTGCGGGGTCT
>JAXDJY010000117.1:0-6741 GCA_034667445.1 Actinomycetota bacterium
CTGATCGAGGCCGGGATCGAGGAACGGGTGCTGGTCGTCGCCGGCGGTTCGTTGGCGAAGCTCGGGATGAAGT
The DNA here is from genome assembly GCA_034667445.1 of Actinomycetota bacterium. Lineage (GTDB taxonomy): Bacteria > Actinomycetota > UBA4738 > UBA4738 > HRBIN12 > JANXVR01. The sequence goes on from JAXDJY010000117.1 coordinate 74, forward strand.
TCGAAGGGGCGTTGGCGAAGGGCTTCCCCATCATCGAGGACATGCTGGCCGGGATGGCGGTGGTGCTCGAGGTCGCCGACGGGTCGAACGGACCGGTGCTTCGCACCGACGCGATCGGCCGGATGCCCGTCGGAGCCGGAGCGGCGCCCCAAGCCCAGCTGGAAGCGCTGGTCGGTGGGCCGCTGGACGCGATGGGGATCACGATCACCGACATCGATACCTACGCGACGGAGATCCACAACCCCGAGATAACCGAACCCCAGGGGGGCGGCGATGTCGCCGACCGCAACTACCGGATGCTCGCCGGCCTTGGAGTCGTGCGCGGCGAGCTGGAGCGCGCTGACATCCCGGACTTCGCCCGCAGCCACGGTCTACCCGGCTTCTCTCCCACGCAGGGCCACATCGCGAGCGCCGTCCCGTGGCTCCCGCACGCGCTCGGGAGGTTTGAACGCGGTGAGATCACCCGAACCATGCTCATCGCGAAGGGCTCGTTGTTCCTCGGCCGTCTCACGCACCTGTGGGACGGCGTATCCGTGACGTTGGAAGCCTAGGAGGGGATCGATGATCGACGCCACCGTTGAGACGTTCGACGAGTTGATCGGCCAGGGACACGTGCTCATCGACATCTGGGGGCCACAGTGTCAGCCGTGTCTGGCCCTCATGCCCGCGGTCGAGGCGCTCGCCGAGACCTACGGCGACCGCGTGCGGTTCGTAACGGTCGAGGCGCCGGAGAACCGGAAGATCTGCCGGGACCTCCGCGTGGCGGGCTTACCGGCGTACCTGACGATGCGTGACGGCGTCGAAGTGGAGCGCCTAACCAGCAACGCGACCACGCCGGAGCAGATCGAGGAAGCCATCATCCGGCTCCTGAACGGCGCACCGGCTGTGGGGCCACCGATACCAGAACATCTGAGGGGGTGAGGACACTATGGAACTCAACGGCAAGCACGTGATCGCCCTGGGCGAACGCGACGGTGTACCCGGCGAAGCCATCGCCGAGGTCGTTCGGAGCGCGGGCGCCGAGGTGATCGAGACACGCACCGAGTGCTTCGTCTGAACGGCGTCGGGCGCGATGGACCCAGAGAACCAGGCGCTGATCAAGCGGATCGTCGAGGAACGAGGCACCGAAGACATCGTGGTGATGCTCGGTGCGGCGGATGCGGAGGCGGTAGAGGTTGCCGCCGAGACCGTCCGTGACGGCGATCCGGCCTGGGTGGGCCCATTGGCCGGAGTCCAGTTGGGACTTCCCGTGTGGCACGTCTTCGAGGACGAGGTGAAGCGGGCGTGCGATCCCGCGATCTATGCCGATCAGATCGGCTTCTTCGAGATGACCTTGGACGTCGACGGCGTCAAGGCAGCGATGCAGAGAGCGAGAGGTGAGGGGACCTAGGGTTCGTCCAGGAGGGTGCGAAGCGCGCTGTGGTCCTGCTCTCCCCGACCTGCCTTCACGAGCTTCGCGAGCTGCGCCGCCACCACCTTGAACGACGGGATCGGCGAACCCGCGGCCTTGGCCGCCTTCAGGATGATCCGCGCGTCCTTAGCGTGGAGCCGGGCGCGGAACCCGGGCTCGTAGGTCTCGTCCAACATCCGCTGACCGTGGACCTCGAGGATCTTCGAGGCGGCCAACCCACCCATGAGCGCCCGACGCACCTTCGCGGGGTCCACGCCCGAGCGTTGGGCCAGCGAGAGTGCCTCGGCCACGGCCTCGATGGTCGCGCCGACGACGAGTTGGTTGCAGGCCTTGCATACCTGGCCGGCCCCGATCCCGCCGACGTGGACGATCGTCTTCCCCAGAACGTCGAACAATGGCTCCGCCCGGTCGTAGTGGACGTCATCGCCGCCGACCATGATCGAGAGCGTGTGATCGATCGCCCCCCTTTCGCCTCCGGAGACGGGAGCGTCGATCATCGAGACACCCCGTTCGGCCAGGGTGTCGGCGATGGTCTGCGCCGCTCCGGGATCGATCGTGCTCATATCGATCACCAGCGAGCCCCGGACCGCCCCGCTCGCCACGCCACCCCTGCCGAGGACGACCGACCGCACATCGGAGGTGTCGGGAAGCATGGTGATGATCACCTCCGAGCCGGCCGCGACCTCGTGGGGCGACGACGCGCGCGCGGCTCCAGCGGCGACGAGCTCATCCACCGGACCGGGACTCCTCGAGTGAACGGTCAGCGGGAACCCGGCCGCCATGAGGTTCTTCGCCATGGGCCTGCCCATGATCCCCAAACCGATGAACCCGATCCGGTCGGCCATCACGACTCCATGGCCGCGTCGGCGATGACGAGTGCGCCGTCCATGACCTCGAACGCCTCCGCGAGCTGCTCCTCCGTGATGCAGAGCGGTGGGTTCGTCATGATGTTGTGCCACCGGATCATCGTGCTGACGCCGTTGTCCAAGAGGTACCGATTGATCTTCTGCATGGTGGCGTCGGTGACGTTGAACGGTGAGAGCGGCGCCATCGTGTCCCGGCTCTTCACCAGCTCGAGGATCCCGAAGAGACCGATGTTGCGGTACCGGCCCACGCTCGGGTGCTTCTCCGCCATCTCGCGATGGTGAGCGCCCAGCACCGCTCCCATCCGCTTCGCGTTGCCCACCAACCCGTCCTGCTCCATCACGTCGATCGTTGCGAGCGCCGTTGCGACGCCCATCGGATGGGTGTTGTAGGTCAGACCTCCCCAGAAGACGTTGTCGTCGAAATGGGCGGCCACGTGGGGTCGCATCCCTACCGCGCCGAGCGGCAGGTAGGAGGAGGTCAGGCCCTTCGCCGACGTCATGATGTCGGGGACCACGTTCCAATGGTCCACGGCGAACCACTCGCCGGTTCGGCCGAACCCGCACATGACCTCATCGGCGATCATGAGGATCCCGAACCGGTCGCACAGCTCCCGGACACCTTGCAGATAGCCGTCCGGCGGGATGAGCACGCCGTTCGTGCCCGTGACGGTCTCGAGGATGAACGCCGCGATCGTCGCCGGTCCCTCGAGTTCGATCGTCTCCTCCAGGTAAGCGAGCGCGGTAGGGGCGTCGTCGACCTCGCGTTCCGGCCCGTGCCAGGGATCCAAGACGTGCACGATCCCGGGGATCGGCGGGTTCTCGTTCGGCCAGCGGCGCGGGTCGCCGGTCAGGTTCATCGTGAGTGCCGTCGAGCCGTGGTAGCTGCGGTATCGGGCGAGCACCTTCTGCCGGCCCGTCGCGGCCTTCGCGAGCTTGATCGCGTTCTCGTCGGCCTCCGCCCCGCCGAGCGTGAAGAAGAATTTCTCGATGTCGCCTGGGAAGAGCGACGCGAGCTTGCGGCCTAGGAGCGCCCGCCCCTCGAACGCCATGAACGGCGAGATGTAGGGGAGCTGCTCGGCCTGGCGGGCCATGGCCGCGAGCACGCGTTCGTCCGCGTGGCCGATGTTCACGCCCATCAGCTGGCTGTTGAGGTCGAGGTACCGCTTCCCGTCCGTGTCCCAGAAATACACGCCCTTCGCGTGGTCCACGACCAGCGGGTTCACGCCTGACTGCGACTGCCAGTCGTACAACGTGTGGCGCTTGACCAGTTCCAAGATCTCTTCGGTTCCCAGACGCGTTGTGTCATCCATGACGTCCTCCCTCTACCCGATCACGAAGCTGTGCTCGGCGGCCCATTGGAGGCCGACCCCGTCGCCGGGCCGGGGATCCTCGGCACCCACCTCGTCGTTCAAGCGGTGCACGGTCACGCGCTCGCCCGTTCGGAGCTCCACGATGAGCTGCGTCACGCTCCCAAGGTAGACGACGTCGACAACCGTCGCGCTCACGTGCGTCGCGCGATCGGCCCCAGTGGTCGACGCGGCCGCCAGCTTGATCCACTCGGGCCGCACGGTGATGGTCCGTTCCGTATCCGTGCCGGCAGGGTCCGGATCGACCGCCAGGATCCGCTCGCCGCCACCCAGGTCCATGACCAGGCATCCGTCGTCGCGCTTGTCGATCCGAAGAGTGATCAGGTTCGAAGTGCCGATGAATCCCGCGACGAACGCGCTCGCCGGACGCTGGTAGAGCTCGCGCGGCGTCGCCAGTTGCTCCACGACGCCGCCCTTCATGACGGCGATCCGGTCCGACATGGTCATCGCCTCTTCTTGATCGTGCGTGACGTAGATGAACGTCGTCGTGGTGCGATGTTGCAGCGACTTCAGTTCCAGCTGCATCTCCTTGCGGAGTTTCAGGTCCAACGCGCCCAGGGGTTCGTCCAGCAGGAGCGCCGCCGGCCGGTTGACGAGGGCGCGGGCCAGGGCGACCCGCTGCTGTTGTCCGCCGGAGAGCTGCCCGGGCCGCCGATCTTCCATCCCTTCCAGCTGAACGGTGTGGATCACCTCCGCCACGCGCGTCCGCGTCTCTTCGCGGGACCACCGCTTGATCTTCGGTCCGAACGCGATGTTCTCCCCCACCGTCATGTGCGGGAACAACCCGTAGTTCTGGAACACCATGTTCACGTTGCGCTTGGCCGGGGAGACGTAGGTGACGTCGGTTCCCTGCAACAGGATCCGCCCCACGTCGGGGGTTTCGAACCCGGCGATCATCCGCAGGGTCGTGGTCTTGCCACAGCCGCTCGGCCCCAGGAGCGAGAAGAACGATCCGCCGGGGATCGTGAACGAGACATCGTCGACGGCGACGACCTCGCCGAACGCCTTGCGGACGCTCTCCAGACGGATCTGACCCGCCGTATCCGTGTGCTCGGTTGTCTGCTCGGTTTGGGCCACAGGGGTTCCCTTCATACGTCGATGCGATTCAACTTGGCGAGGCGGTAGGCGATCAGTGACAGCACCACGGACAGGACCAGCAGGACGAAGTTCAGCGCCGCGCCGTCCCCCCAGTTGTTCGTCGAGAGGATGAGATCGTTCACGGCGTTGCCCAGCATGTAGGAGTTCGTGCCTCCAACCAGGTTGTTCGTGACGAAGTCGGTGAACATCGGGATGTAGACGAGGATCATCGCGATGAAGATGCCGGGCGCGGCGAGCGGCAGCAGGATCTTCCGTGCTTTCGTCCACCATCCGGCGCCAAGGTCCTCGGCTGCGTGGAACAGCGCGGGATCGATGGCTTTCATGGCCGCGTAGATGGGGATGGTGGTGTAGGTGATCCAACTGGTGGCCAGGGTGACGATCACGGAGAACCTGCCGAAGAGCATCCACGTGACCGGATGACTGACCAGGTGTGTTCGCGTGAGGAACCCGTTGATCAGGCCCTCCCGGCCCAGGAGCATCCGCCACGCGTAGATCTTCACGATGGGGTTCAGTTCGTCGGCAAGGACCAGGAGCAGCAGCAGGATGAGCTCCCACTTCCCGGCTTTGAAGGCCATGATGTAGGCGAGCGGGATCCCGACCGCGAGCATCACGAGCTGCGCCGACGTCGCGATGACGAACGTAGTCACCGCGATCCGCCGGTAGATCGGGTCGCCGAGCACGTTCACGTAGTGGGCGAACGTGTACCCCCCACTGGTGCTCGGCGGGTAGCGGAGCACGCTCATCCGCACCATGAGGATCATCGGGGCGACGAAGAAGAACAGCAAGAGCACCGTGGGGATGAACAGGTACTGCCAATGGGAGAATCTGCGGCGGCGAGCACCCGCCTGTCTCTCCACCGCCACGGCCGCCATCAGCCCGCCGCCTCCTCGATGACCTGCACCTGGGGTTCAACGTCGGCCACCAATGAGCCGAGGATGGCCTCGGCGCCGCCGCCGCGGCTCCGAAGGATCCGCCACGCGATGATGATGAGCACCACCTGCACCACGGAGATGAGCGTCGAGATGGCGTTGATGATCGGGAGGTTCGCCGAGTTCCGCAGCGTCCCGTAGGCCCACACCGGGAAGATCTGCTGGAACCCGATGGTGAAGTAGCTGATCTCGAAGTTGTTGAACGACCAGGTGAATGCGAAGATGCCCGCGGCCGCCAGCGCCGGGGTGATGTGGGGCATGATCACGTGTCGCAGCACCTGCATCCGGGAGGCGCCGAGGTCGATGGCGGCCTCCTCCTGCGTCTTATCGAACCGGAGCAGCTGCGCCGAGACGATCGCGGTGACCAGCGGGAAGGTGCACACGATCTGGGTCGCGACCACGGTGCGGAGCGAGAGGTGGAAGAAGCTGAAGACCTTCTGGAGCTGCGCGAAGAACAGCAGTCCGGCGATCCCGATCACCAGCCAAGGGAGGATGAGCGGCGCGGCGACAAGGCCGCTGACCAGCCCGCGTGTCTTGAACCGGAACCGAGTCAGGGCGAACGACATCAGCGTTCCAACGACCAGACAGGTCGGGGCGACGATGCACGCGACGATCGTTGAGTTGACGAGCGAGGCCCGAAGATCCGAGTTGTTCCACGCCGCCGGGTACCACTTCGTGGTGAAGCCGGCCCACGGGAGCGAGATGATCTGGGATTTGTTGAAGGAGAAGACCGCGAGCAGGATCAGTGGGCCATACAGGATCAGCATCGCCAGCAGGACGAACGCCACCCTGCCTCCCCGGCCGGCGAGGCGCCGACGCCGGATGGATGCCGGTGGCAGGGAGAGCGTCGAGGGCGGCGCCGTCGGGGCGACTACGCCCACTACGCCGCCTTCACCTCCTGCCAGACCTGGGTCCACGCCTGTCTATCGGCGGGCGGACTGGCGGGGATGGCATTGGCGTAGCCTCCCGGAGCTTCCAACGAAGCCTGCTGTATGAG
>JAXDJY010000118.1:0-2736 GCA_034667445.1 Actinomycetota bacterium
CGAGCACCTACGGCGCCTACGTGCAATCCCTTGCCACGCAACTCACATTCAAGAAGTTCAGCGCTGAACACGTGGCCGCCATCTGCGCCCTCCTGGGCAAGACCGCCACCGACAAGCTCGGGCGGAGCGATCCGGCCGTTAAGCAACGCCTGCCGTCTGTGGTCGCGCTGATCTTGGACTCGCCCTATTTCCAGATGCGATGAGGAGCCGATCGTGACGACGAAGACAACCGTCCCCGTAGAGATCATGACGAAGCCGTGCGGCTGTCCTGACCTCGAGCGGGCGATCAGCAGGCGATCGTTCCTGAAGCGCTCGGCGAGCGCGGGCGTGGTCGCCGGCATCGCGAGCCAGGCGATGTTCACGCAGCTCGCGTTCGCGAGCGCGCCGTATGACGGGGACGTGCTGGTGATCTTGTCCATGCGCGGAGGGATGGACGGGCTCAACGCGATCGTCCCGGTGGCCGATCCTGACTACCTGAACTGGCGGCCGAACATCGGCATCCAGGGCAGCGCCCTGATCCAGCTCGACCAGACGTTCGCGATGCATCAGGCGCTGGCGCCACTCAAGCCGTTCTGGGACGCGGGATCGTTCGGCGTGGTCCATGCAGTCGGTCAGGCCCAACCCAACCGTTCGCACTTCCAGGCGATGGAGGAACTCGAGCGCGCGGCTCCGGGCACCGCCCTTCGGACCGGATGGCTCGACCGGGTGCTCGGACTCCGCGATGAAGGAACCGCGTTCCAGGCGGTGCAGATGGGCAATGATCTTCCGGCGTCGATGTTCCTGGGGCCTGCACCCGAACTCGCGCTCTACTCGGTGGATGGGTTCGGCATGGACGCCGCGTGGGACGCGGAGCAACGGGCACTGTGGACGACCGCGCTGCGTGGCGTCCACACCGGTGCCCCCGACGTGCTCGCGAGCCCCGCGAACGCCGCGCTCGACGCGCTCTCGACCGCCGCGGCGCTGCAACAACTCGGGTATGTTCCGGCGAACGGGGCCGTCTACCCCGACTCCGACCTCGGCCGCGCCCTAACGGACGTCGCGCGGCTCATCAAGGGGGATGTCGGACTGCAGGTGGCCGCGGTCGACTATGGGGACTGGGACATGCACTCGGACATGGGGGCTCCCGACACGGGCTGGATGCACGATCAGCTCACCGAGCTTTCATCCGCGCTGTCCGCGTTCGCGACCGACCTGGGGAACAAGCTGAACGACGTGACCCTGGTTACCCTCACCGAGTTCGGGCGCCGGGTCGAGGAGAACGGATCGGGGGGCGTCGACCATGGGTTCGGGCAGGTCGTGATGATGCTCGGCGGCGGCGTGAAGGGCGGGCAGGTCCACGGACAGTGGCCCGGCCTCGCGGAGGCGGACCTGCTGGACGGTGACCTCAACGGGGTGAACGACTACCGCTGGATCCTTGCCGAGGTGTTGGAGAAGCGCTGCCGTGCCGGATCGGTGAGCGACATCTTCCCCGGCATCTCGAGCGATCGGTTGGACGTCGTCGGCGCCCGTCCGTAAGAAGGGCTTGACCTTCCCCTTGTGGGAAGCCCTACGCTGCCCCCATGGCAGACCGAACCATGACCATCGGCGAGTTCTCCCGGCTCACCGGCCTGAGCGCCAAAGCGCTGCGCCACTACGACGCGATCGGGCTCCTGGCTCCTGCCCGGGTTGACCTCACGACGAACTACCGCGGCTATGCCGACGACCAGATCCCGCGCGCCCGCACCATCCGCCGTCTGCGGGATCTGCAACTCCCCCTCGAGGAGATCCGCGCCGTGCTGGATTCGCCCCAGGAGGCCGGGAAACGCCTCGCAGCGTACCGGCGAGACGTCGAGGCAGATCTGTTCCGGCGCCAACGCATCCTCCACCACCTGTTCCAACTCACGGAAGGAGACGCACCGATGACCGTCGAGACTCAGCAAGCCCCCGACACGCCGGGTGGGCTCACACCCGAAGAGGAACGTCGGGTGGCCGTGGACCTTTTCAACCATGTGTGGGAGCTCCTGGAAACACCGTCGCGTTCGGCCGCACAGGACGACCGCATGGTGCACGCGGCCCACGCCTCCCGCTACCACTGGGAGCTGGTGGGCGACCCCACAAATCTCGTTGCCGGCGAGTGGCAATGCTCTCGCGTCTACGCCGTGCTGGGGCGGGCGGAGCCGGCGGTGCATCACGCCCAACGGGCGCTCGAGATCGCACGAGATGCCGAGATCACCGGATTCTTCTTGGCGACCTGCTACGAAGCGCTGGCCCGGGCACATGCTGTCGCCGGTGACGGAGAGACCAAGAGATACCGCGTGCTCGCCAACGAGGCGGCCGACACCATCGCCGACGTGGAGGAGCGAGAGATCTTCGAACGGGATATGGCCACCCTGCCGATGTAGCCGAGCGAAGCAAGGCGAGGGGTAGCGCGACGGCGCAATGCCGCCACCGGCCGGGTGCGCTACGGTCGAGGCCATGACCAGGAGGGTTCTTCCCCGCCGGCCTCGCCGGTTCTCCCGACCAGGGGCCGCCGTCCTCGCCCTCTCCGTGCTCCTTGCGACCCTCGGCGCCCCCGCGTGGGCGTCTTCGTCCGAACGCTCCGCGCAGCGGCATCACGGATATCGGGCCCCCGGTCCTGCGATGCGGGCGCACGACCGCCGGCTCATGGCGTCCTCGAGGATCACGTGGAAGGACATGTCGGCGTTCGGATGGGCCCGGACTGCCGTGAAGTACGTCGCCGGCGCGCACGATTACATG
>JAXDJY010000119.1:0-4215 GCA_034667445.1 Actinomycetota bacterium
CCGGTGTTGCGTTCGGATGTGTCGCTCCGCATCGGATCTGCGGGCGGAGCCGGTCTGGACGTGACGCTCTCGCCGTAGCGCTGTGTCGGAGGGCGCGCGTAGCGTTCTGCCCATGCAGATCATCTCCGACATCGTGTTCCCGCGGCGGTGCGCGGGCTGCCGCGATGGCGCCTGGCCGTTCTGCGATCCGTGCCGTGCCGAACTCGTCCCGCTCGAACCCCCGTGGTGCGCGCGGTGCGGGCGCCCGTTGACGGCTCCAGGCACGGCCTGCCGCGACTGTCCGGATCGCCCGCTCACCTCCACGCGCGCGGCATTCCGATTCGAGGGGCCCGCACGCTCGGCCGTCCACCGGCTGAAGTACGCCGGATGGCAGGATGTGGGGCCCGCGCTCGCACGCGCCATGGCGACCGTCGCTCCGGGGCCGAACGTCGGGGCCGATGTACTCACATGGGTGCCGTTGGCGCGCGAACGGCTGGCCGCGCGCGGCTACGACCAGGCGCGCCTGTTGGCCCGGGGGCTCGGGCGGGAACTCGATCTCCCGGTGCGCCGGCTCCTCCGCCGGACCGTGAGCACGGGTCCCCAGGCCCGTCGCAGCGGGGCCGAACGCCGCGCTGCGCTGCGGGGCGCGTTCTCGGCGAGCGGCTCTTCTCCCTCGGTGGTGTTCCTAGTCGATGACGTGCTGACCACCGGGGCGACGGCGGCGTCGTGCGCGCGAGCGCTGATGGGCGCGGGCGCGCGCGAGGTACACCTGATCGCCGCGGCGCGCTCGTTCAGAGGTCCTCTGCGTTCGGCATCGGCTGGACGGCCGATGCCGTGAACGGCCGAGGGGCGGTTCCGGCCGCCGGAAGGGCGAGCCTATACTCAGGCGGGCTCTCGTCCGGGTCTGTGGTTGCCCGAGGATGATCCTCGGTAGTCGACGCCAGCCGCGGGCGAAACGACCCACGTAAGGCGACCGTTGGTCGCTGAGCATGGCGCGGTTTAGATGTAAGTCCTGCCCCGGGGCCGGTTCGCCGGACCCGGGAGAGGGTGGGAAGCGGCTCCGGTAGGAGCCAGCGAGCGCTCCGGCAGGCGGGTGTGGGGCCAAAGACCAGGTCAGCCGGAGCGGGAGCCCACCGAGCGGCGACGGGAGAACCGATGGAGTTGACGTTCACCGGACGAGGACTGCATGTGACCGATGACATCCGAGCCGCGGCGACCCACAAGGTCGCGCCGCTCGCCCGGATCGAGCCGAGGACCACGCGGATCGACCTCGAGTTCATCGCCGAGCATCGGCCGAAGCCGGGGACGGTCAGGCTTGAGGGCTCGCTCACCACTCCGCGGAAGACCTTCCGCGCACACGGAGATGGCAAGGACGTTCCCTCGGCACTCGACGCGATGGTCGGGCGGCTCGAACGACAGCTCCGGGATCATCATGGGAAGCGCCGTGCGATGCAGCACAAAGGCGATGGGCTAGAATCCACCCATCTGAGTCAGGCTTCTGCCGACACTTCGGAGTAGCTGTTCAACGAGGGAGGATCCGTGGCCAAGGACGACGAGGTTGCAGAGAAGCTCCGAGTCTTGGTGGTGGATGACCATGCGCTCTTTCGCCGCGGACTCGAGATGGTGCTCCAGCAGGAGCCCGACCTCGAGCTGGTGGGTGAGGCCTCCGACGGCTCCGAAGCCATCGAGAAGGCGCAAGAGCTGATGCCGGACGTTATCTTGATGGATGTCCGGATGCCCAAGCGCTCCGGGATCGAGGCGGCGGGCAGCATCCGCGACCTCCTGCCGCACGTGAAGATCCTCATGCTCACAATCAGCGACGAGGAGGCCGACCTCTACGACGCCATCAAGGCGGGAGCGAGCGGGTACCTCCTCAAGGAGATCCCGATCGAAGAGGTCGCCGATGCCATCAGGAGCGTCTGGGCCGGCCAATCCAGGATCAGTCCCTCCATGGCGTCCAAACTCCTCACCGAGTTCGCCGCGATGTCGAAGACCGCGGAGGAACGACCGCAGATGCCGGCTCCCCGTCTCACGGACCGCGAGATGGAGGTCCTTCGCCTCGTCGCGCAAGGGCTCAACAACCGCGACATCGCCAAGGAGCTCTTCATCTCGGAGAACACGGTGAAGAACCACATCCGCAACATCCTCGAGAAGCTCCACCTGCACTCACGCATGGAGGCGGTCGTCTACGCCGTGCGCGAGAAGATGATCGAGATCAGCTGAGCGTGGCAGATCCAACCATCTCGGCGGCGCGCGACATCCTCTCGGACTCCCTCGACGAACTGCGTAAGGCTCTGGACGGCTGTTCAGCGGCCGAGCTGAACGACGCACCGATAACCGAGGACGCCAACGGGCTCGCGGTGCTTGCGACCCACGCGCTGGGGAGTACACGCTCTTGGCTCAGCCTCGCGGTCGGCGCTCCCCTGCCCGATCGCGATCGCGACGCCGAGTTCCGGGTCGTTGTTGAGGACGCGCCCGCGTTCATGGCGGCGTTCGACGCAGGCGCGGCCGCCTGTCGCGCCCTCCTGGATACCGACCGGCCGTTCGAGCCGGCCCGGATGGGGAAGGCGACCTGGCTCGCCTACAGTCCCGACGAGCCGGTGACCGCGGCGTGGGCGCTACTGCACGCCCTGGAGCACCTACGGGAGCACGTTGGGCTCTCGCAGTTGACGCGGCAGCTGCAAACCGTCTGAACCCCGGTCAGCCGGTAGGCTCGATCACGTGACCGAACGCACCCGAAATGTCGCTCGTCTTATCGTGGACTGCCTGGAGAACGAGGGCGTTAGCTACGTCTTCGGGCTTCCCGGCGAGGAGAACCTCCACATGATCGACGCCCTCGCCGACTCATCGATCCGGTTCATCACCACGCGGGATGAGCGTGGGGCGGCGTTCATGGCGGACAGTTACGGGGCGCTCACGGGCAAGCCCGGCGTGTGCCTGGCGACCCTGGGACCGGGAGCCATCAACCTGATGCTCGGCATCGCGAACGCACAGCTCGACTCCCATCCGTTGGTCGCGATCGCGGCGCAGGCCGGGCTGAACCGCATCTACAAGGAATCCCACCAGTTCGTCGATCTGGTCAGCCTCTTCAGGCCGATCACGAAGTGGGGCGACATGGTCACGGTTCGAGACGCCGCGCCGGAGATGGTCCGCAAGGCCTTCAAGCAGGCACAGACCGAACGCCCAGGGGCGACGTTCATCATCCTGCCCGAGGACGTCGCCGAGCGGGAAACCGACGCCGTCCCCCTTCGTGTGAACGTTCCCCGCGACCCCGCGCCGTCCGACGATCAGGTGGTGCGGGCCGCCCATGTGCTGGCGGCCGCCCAGCACCCCGTGGTCCTGGCCGGCCCCGGCGTGGAGCGCGATCATGCCGTGGCCGCGCTCATCCGATTCTCCGAGCGGCTCCGGATCCCGGTGGCCACGACATTCCTGGGCAAGGGTGTCTTCCCCGACGACCACGAGAACGCCCTCGGGACCATCGGCTTCATGGTGAAGGACTACGCGAACTTCGGGTTCGATCGGGCCGACGTCGTGGTGGCCGTGGGCTATGACCTGGTCGAGTACTCCCCGAGCCGCTGGAACCCAGACGCGGACAAGAAGATCATCCACGTCCATCGCACGGTGGCCGAGGTCGACGCTCACTACACGCTCGAGGTCGGGCTGCAAGGCTCCATCACCGAGACGCTCGACGCGCTCGCGGCAGCGAAGGATGTGCACGAGATCCCCGGCGCCACGCCGCCGGTGAAGGACCTCATGCGCGAGGAACTCTCGCGCGGCGCCGCGGAGGACGCCTTCCCCGTGAAACCCCAACGCCTCGTCACCGACATCCGGGCGGCGATGGGCCGGGAAGACATCGTCCTGTGCGACACGGGTGCGGTGAAGATGTGGATGGCGCGGCTCTACCCGACCTATTCGCCCAACACCTGTCTGGTATCCAACGGCCTCGCGACGATGGCGTTCAGTCTCCCGGGCGCGTTCGCGGCGAAGCTCGCCTACCCCGAGCGGAAGGTGCTCGCGGCGATGGGTGACGGCGCGTTCCTTATGAGCGTCGCGGAGATCGAGACCGCCGTCCGCGAAGGCGTCCACATCGTGATCCTGGTGTGGGTCGACGGCGGCTACGGGCTGATCCGCTGGAAAGAAGAGATCCATCTGGGAAGGACGGCCGCGGTGTCGTTCGGCAACCCGGATTTCATCCAGCTCGCCCAGAGCTTCGGCGCAAAGGGGTACGCGATCGCC
>JAXDJY010000120.1:0-4153 GCA_034667445.1 Actinomycetota bacterium
CTGCCCATCAGCAGGTTGAACGTCTGATCGGTGCCGCCCAGCTCCACGTCGGCCCGGACCGCGACCGAGTCGTACCCCTGGAGCATCGGATAGAGGAACTCGACCAGGCTGATCGGGGTGCCGGCGCGGTAGCGGGTGCGGAAGTCCTCCCGCTCCAGGAGCTGGGCAACGGTTGTGACCGACGCGAGACGGATGAGCTCCCGCATGTCCATCGCGCTCAGCCACTCGGAGTTGTGACGGATCTCCGCGTGCTCCACATCGAGCACCAGCGCGGCCTGTTCCAGGTAGGTACGAGCGTTCGTTTCGGCCTCGATCTGCGTGAGCATCGGCCGGGTGTCCGACCGGCCCGTGGGGTCACCCACTAAGCTGGTGAAGTCCCCGATGATGAGGACGGCGCGATGACCGGCGTCCTGGAACTGCCGGAGCTTTCGTAGGACCACCGTGTGTCCGAGGGTGAGGTCGGGCCGGCTGGGATCGATCCCGAGTTTCACCCGGAGCGGCGTGCCCGCGGCCAGTTTGTCTCGCAATCCGTCGGCCGGGACGATCTCATGGGCTCCGCTGGCAAGCAACGAGTGCGCGTCGGCGACCATCCCGCCGGATGCTACCAGTGCGATATGGGCGGCCGGGAAACGAAGCGGCTCCCCGGTTCCCAGAAGCGCCACGGGGTCTCGACGGCCCGCCTGATCCCGACCCTGGGGCCGCTTGCGGCCGATCCGGCCGGAACCGGCGTTCCGAGTTCGAACCAACATCGGTGTCCGACGACAACGTCGACACCGGTGTCGTTGCCCGTCAGTTGCAGCGCTTGCGCCAACCGGCCGGGGCCGGTGGTCAGTGGCTCGCGGCCGCCTCGGTTCTTCGAGATCTCATCCAGACCCTCGAAGGGCTCACCCGCCCGGAGCAACACGCCGCTCCCCTCTCCGACCCGTCCCGTCGTGACGTTCGCGCACCAGTGCATGCCGTAGACGAAGTACACGTAGAGATGCCCGGCCGGACCGAACATGACCTCGGTGCGCCGGGTAGGACCTCCGAATGCGTGGCTCGCAGGGTCCTCGGGCCCGTAGGCTTCGGTCTCAACGACCCGGATAGCGAGTCGGCCTCCCGCAGCGGAGACCACCACGAAGTTCCTGCCAAGAAGATCGGGCGCAACGAGTTCGCTGGAGCGAGCGAAGAACGCGCGATCGAGCCGCGGATTCACCGGGCGGCCAGGAAACGCCGGAGCTTCGACAGCGGCCATGCATTGATGACGTCGGCCTTTGTCAGCCAGCCGCGCTGAGCGGTCCCGACCCCGAACTGCATGAGAGCGAGGTGCGTGGTGGCATGCGCATCCGTGTTCACCGCGAACCGAACCGCGTGCCGCTTCGCCCACAAGATGTGCTCGTCTTTGAGATCCAATCTGTCGGGATGTGCGTTGACCTCCAGGGCCGTTCCCGTTCGACCGGCTGCTTCGAAGATGGCCTCGAGATCCAGATCCACCGGCGGTCTCCCGCCGACCTTCCGCGTCGTCAGGTGCCCGATGATATCGACGTGCGGGTTCTCGATCGCCCGCAGGACTCGGGCGGTCATCTCCTCCCTCGTCTGGGTGAAGTGCGAATGCACCGACGCCACCGTGAGATCGAAGTCCGCGAGGAACTCATCGGGCCAGTCCAACTCGCCGCCCGGTCCGATGTTCAGCTCGGTACCATGCAGCAACGTGAGGTCGGGATAGCGCTCTTGGAAGAGCCGAAGGCGTTCCCGTTGGTCGAGGATCTTCTCCGTCGTCATCCGCTGCATCGCGAGGTCGGGTGCGTGGTCGGTCACGGCGTAGTAGTCGTATCCCCGGGCCGCGGCGGCGGCCACCATCTCCTCTAAGGAGGCAACGCCGTCGGTGAGGTTCGTGTGCGTATGGAGGTCTCCGCGGATCTGCCGCTCCGTGATCACGACGGGAAGTTCGCCGGCGAGGCCCGCCTCAACCTCTCCCCGGTCCTCACGCAAGGTGGGCTCGATGAATGGGAGCCCGAGCCGTTCGTACACATCGGCTTCGGTCTTGGCCGCCAAGAGTTCACCGGTCTTGGCGTCGAAGAGACCGTATTCGTTGAGTTTGAGGCCCCCCCGAACCGCCATCTCCCGGATCCGGACGTTGTGCGGTTTCGAACCGGTGAAATAGATCATCGCCGCGCCCCACACGTCTGTAGGCACGACGCGAAGATCGACCTGGAGACCACGCTCGACGAGCACCGAGGACTTCGCATCGCCGCGCGCCAGTACGCGGGCAACGGCAGGATCGGACACGAACGCGTCCATGATGGGGCTCGCCTCCGTGGACGCGACGAGGAGGTCCACGTCGCCGATGGTCTCGCACATCCGCCGTAACGATCCGGCGTAGGCGACCTTCTGCACGCCTGGGAGATCCTGGAGACGTTCGATCGCCATGCGCGCCGCATCCATCGCCACGCTGAGCGTCACCCGGCCTCCGGCGGTCGCCATCTGGGTGATCCCGCGCACGATGTTCTCCTGTGTCTTGGGTCCGAACCCTTTCAGCCCGGCGATCCTGCCATCCTCGATGGCGGCCGCCAGGTCGTCGACCGACCCGATCCCCAGTTCGTCATAGAGCGCGAACGCCTTCTTCGGACCGAGGCCGGGGACCGTCATGAGATCTCTCACCCCGGCCGGGATCTGGGCCCGAAGCTCCTCAAGATCCGTGATGGCTCCCGTAGTGAGGAACTCGTAGACCTTCTCGCCGATGGACTTCCCGACACCGGGAACCTTCAGGATCTCCTTTATCTGCTTGCCAGCGAGGTCGTCGGGATAGCCGCCGACGGCTCGCGCCGCCTTCTCATACGCACGGGGCTTGAAGGGATCTTCGGACAGGAGAGAGAGCAGATCCGCGAACTCCAAGAGCGCTTGCTCGACCGCTTCGTTCGCGCGTGGCACCGGCCGTCCTCAGCGTCAGGCCAGGCTCAGCAGGAACAGGAGCAGTGCCTTCTGGGAGTGCAGGCGGTTCTCCACCTGATCCCAGATCACCGAGTGCGGCCCGTCCATCACGTCTGCCGTGATCTCCTGCCCTCGGTGTGCGGGCAGGCAATGCATGACGAGCACGTCGGGAGCGGCCAGGTCCACCAACTGCTGGCCGAGCTGGAAGATCGGAAACACCAGGGCACGCTCGTCGACCTCGGCTTCCTGCCCCATGCTCGCCCACACATCTGTGCAGAGCACGTCGGCTCCCTTGGCGGCCTGCTCAGGATCGTGGGTCACCTCGACCGAACCGCCCGTCTCAGCGGCGATCTCGGCGGCGCGCTGCACCACCTGCGGGATGGGTTCGAATCCGGGAGGTGTGGCCACGCGGACGGTCATCCCCGTCTTCGCGCCCGCCAACAGGAGCGAATGCGCCACGTTGTTCCCGTCTCCCAGATACGTCAACACCTTGCCGGCAGGTCCGCCCAGTCGTTCACGGATCGTGAGCACGTCCGCGAGCGCCTGGCAGGGGTGCTCGAAGTCGCTCAAGGAGTTCACGACGGGCACGGAGGACGCGCTCGCGAGCACCTCGAGCCGTTCCTGTTCGAAGGTTCGGAGGACGATCGCATCCACGTAGCGGCTGAGCGTTCGGCCCGTATCCTCGATGGTCTCCCCCCGGCCCAGCTGCAGCTCCGAGGCGCTGAGCACTACCGGGTGTCCGCCCATCTGCGCGACCCCGACCTCGAAGGAGACGCGGGTTCGGGTCGAGGGTTTCTCGAAGATCAGTGCCACGGAGCGCCCTCGGAGCCGTTCCCCGTAGGCGGACGGATCGGCCTTGACGGCATCCGCCAGATCCAACAGCGCGGTGAACTCCTCGGGAGAGAGGTCGTCGACGGAGAGGTAATTGCGGGTCATGACGTCGGAGTCTATCCCGCGCCGAGGGCCCGCGTGCCTACCCGGCCCGTAGTTCGGCACCGAACGCTCGCGCCAAGGCCGCGGTGATGGCGACGACCGCCGCATCTGCCTCCTCGCCGGTGAGCGTGCGGTCAGGCGCTCGGAAGTCGATGGCGAATGCGAGGCTCTTCGTACCGGAATCCAGCGATCCACCCCGGAACACGTCGAACAACACCACGTCGCCCAGGAGCTCTCCAGCTGCCTCACGGAGCTGCGCCTCCACGTCGCCGGCCGGGACGGACTCTCCCACGATGAACGCGAGGTCGCG